>NZ_NDIM01000253.1:0-2813 GCF_002241375.1 Vibrio sp. V19_P1S1T109
GCGCTAACTGTATGGCTCTGGCAAGGGCGGGTTGTTCATCGTGGTTGATGTCAGCAACTACCAGAATCTTGCTATAAATACTCATATCGACTCCTTAATTATGGAGGAGGGCGTTAGAGTTACTTTAGCTCATAACCAGCGAGAATTTTAGAAAAAAAGAGAGTTTTTAACAGAAGTATGACGTAGCTCATTTAAGAGCTACCTCATTGAAGTTACTTAGTTTCTTTAGATACGCCTGCCAGTTCCATCAGTTGGTCATGGTCAAGGATTGTGATGTATTTGCCTTTAACGCTAAGGATTTCAGACTTCTGAAAACGGCCGAGTAGACGACTGATCGTTTCAACAGTGAGACCAAGGTAATTACCGATATCACCACGAGTCATTGTCAGACGAAACTCTCTAGGGCTAAAGCCGCGCTGAGAGAAACGAGTCGACAAGTTATAAAGAAAAGCCGCCAATCTTTCTTCTGCATTCTTTTTAGATAGCAGAAGAATCATCTCTTGGTCGCCCTTAATTTCATTACTCATCAAGCGCATAATTTGCTGACGTAACTTAGGCATTTTACCCGAAAGATCATCAAGAATTTCGTAGGGTATTTCACATACCATTGATGTTTCTAGAGCCTGAGCAAAACTAGGATGAGAATCATCAGTGATCGCGTCAAAACCAACTAAATCACCCGCTAAATGAAACGCAGTGATTTGTTCATCACCTTGCTCAGTAATGGTATAACTTTTAATTGTACCTGAGCGAATAGCGTAGAGAGACTTAAGGTCGTCACCAGCTTTAAATAGCTCTTGGCCCTTTTGGATAGGTTTTTTACGCTCAATAATTTGATCAAGTTGATCAAGTTCAGATTCATTGAGAGTAAAAGGAATACAAAGCTGGCTAATGCTGCAATCTTGACAGTGAATTGCACAACCACCAGATTGAATGCGCTTTGCCGCTGGCTTATCAGAAATCATAACAACCTTTCACTTTTTGATGTACATCAATATTTTAGCACCCATTACCCCTAAAGGATAGCGAAAAAAGATGCCATAAATCAGACAGCTACCACGTAGATGATAAAATACTCACTGCTCCATAACCCGTGTATAGACCATAGAGTATGATAAAAATCGCAGCAAAATGACGAAATATGAATGATTGTTGAATGTTCTTCAAACGGGTCGCTCCGTAACCAACAAGAAGCATCGCAGGTAAGGTTCCCAAACCAAAAGAGGCCATAACCAATGCCCCTGACAGCGCACTACCGGACACCACAGACCAAGTCAGTACCGAGTAAACTAGCCCACAAGGTAACCACCCCCAGATAAACCCAAAAGGGAGAGCGAACCACGTTTTCCTAAGCGGGAGCAATGATTGCCCAAAAGGCGAAATAAAACTCCAGATTTTTTGCCCAACCTTCTCCAGCTTCAACAGGCCAAACCACCAACGTCCAACATACAATCCAAGTACAATCATTAGGCCTGCCGCAATGAGCCGCAACCAAATCAACGCATGATTAAGTGTAGAGAATTCGGATAGCGAGGCGGCGAGGCCTCCTAATAAACCGCCAAACAGCATATAGCTGGCAATACGCCCAAGGTTGTAAAAAACAAGCAGTATTGGGAGTCGATCACTGCGCTTTTCACCTAAGGTCAAAAGAGAAGCAATCCCGCCACACATTCCCATACAGTGGCCAGCTCCAAGTAAACCGATAAAGAAAGCACCAATCCAATCTGCGGTCATTTTTTCTCTTCTTTTGATGAGGTAAGTTCATCTTCATCAAACAAAATATTGTGTCCTTGGCGTTCTAAATCTTCAAACTGTTCGCTTTTTACTGCCCATAAAAAGATGATGACGGCGATCGTAACCAAAACGATCGCTATGGGGATCAATATATAAAGACTTTCCATCTACTTATCCCTCTTTTTGAGTAGTCGAAGAGAATTAGATACCACAATAATCGAACTCGCCGACATGCCCACAACGGCAATGTAAGGAGCAACCAGCCCCGCAACGGCGAGTGGCAAAACAATAATATTGTATCCAAGTGACCACGCTAAATTTTCCCGAATGATTTTGCGAGCTTTTAACGCTAAGCTTCTGGCTTCCAATAATCTGTCGAGTTTATCACCAAGTAAAACCATATCAGCAGATGCTTTTGCGACATCGGTTCCACCACCCATAGCGACTGATAAGTGCGCACCAGCAAGCGTTGGCGCATCATTAATGCCATCGCCAATCATCATGGTGATATCATCATCTGGTAACGACTTTAAGTAACTCAGTTTATCTTCTGGTTTGGCATTCGATACGACAATATCGATGTCCATTTCGGCGGCCACACTTTGGGCATTAAGTTGAGAGTCACCTGTTAATAGCGTGATCTTAATTCCTTCCTGATGGAAACGATCGATAAATTGTTTCGCTTCACTACGGATAGGATCGCGGTACGTGAAGGTCGCAATGTGTTGCCCGTTGAGCGACAGATAAATACGATTTGCTCGATCATCACTGATGTCGTTCAAAACAAATTCGGCGCTGCCGATACGAACATCGCCGCCTAAATATTTACCTTGAATACCAGACCCAATCATATTCTGCACATGCTCAACACGAAACTCGTCATTACGATATTGCGCAAACGCTCTGGCAATGGGGTGATTGGCATGATGCTCCAAAGCAGCGGCTAGCGCCAAACAATGGTTTTCGTCTATATCACCATGCAACTCAACGTCACTAATTTCGATATCACCACGGGTCAACGTTCCCGTTTTATCAATAATCAAATGGTTAACTTTACAAAGTGTTTCAAAGACATGGTT
>NZ_NDIM01000326.1:0-2771 GCF_002241375.1 Vibrio sp. V19_P1S1T109
GAATAAATCACATCTCCATCCACTTTCAGTTCTGTGCCAAAAATAACTTTACTTTCCCATACATCATTAGCTGGTTGTGTATAAGCATCCTTGGGATAGAATACCGTTGCTTGCATTCTAAACACATTGTCATCGCGATAGGTATTAAAACCGGCCATAACCGGCTTGTTAGCGTAATTACCTGATGTTGGAATAGCAGCGCCTCTTACACTTGCTTGTGCCGAATAGCCACTGCGATTAGCGGTGACATCACCAATCCAACCTGTTACGCGGTAACTCTTTATATTGCTAGTATCTGTCACATCCCAAATATAGGCTTGAGTGGCAAAAGCAAAATTTTGACACTGACGAGTTAACTGTGGATCGAGACCATCATTCACACAAGAGTTAACATCACCGTTATAATCTTTATTGTCGTCATCGCTATTTCCAGTTAGGTAAGAGCTTACCGATGCACTGCCGACTACAAACTTATTTGGGCTATCACCAAATACATCATAGGCAAATGTTCGACCCATTTTTTCAACAATTTTATTGTTAGTATCGCTAACAATGGACGTATCTGTTGGTGGGTTTAATATTGTCTGACCATAAAAACCACGTTGACGGTAGCCTAGAGCGTAATTACTTCCAGAGTGTGTGTAACCGCTGCTCGTAATACCAAAGGCAGCAGTGCCGTCTAACCCAGTTAAAACGGTATTCTGAGTATTTGCAATAGGACCAAAAGGCAATGCTACTTTCGATGAGCCTACAAAGGCTGCTGCATTTTGTAGATAACTGCCATTATCCCAAGCATCGCGTTCACGTTTTAAGCCGCCAGTTTCAACACCATTGTACTCAAAACCGTGCCACTGCTTATCGGCCCAGGCAGCACAAGTAGAATAACCTAATTCGTTAGAGCAATAGCTTTTGAGATCATCAATATCCTGGTAAACAAAACGATTATCCATTTTGAATGGCACTTCATCACGGTATGAAATACCATCAGAACCATTGAGCGTATCGCCACCGAGTGCAAAAGTATTACAGCTATTTCCGGCCGTAAAACATCCAAGAGGATTTGCTGAAAGGTTATCTTTTTGTATTGCCCTTCCATAATATTCATTAGCGACTAAATTACCGGGTGTCACTTCTACAATTTGGTAAAGTGCAGCATGAGCTTGAGTGGCAGCCAGAATACTGGCCGCAATTACGGTGATTTTAAATGTTTTACTACTCATTAATAATCTCTAACTTTCCTGTTGCATTGCTTCGAGCTCTTCCCAGCGCTCGAAAGCAATTTCAAGCTCCTGCTCTTTCGCAGTTAACTTATCTAAAACGGGCTGTGTTTTGTCTGCTGATTGCATGAAAAACTCAGGATCGTTCACTTGCTGTTGAAGCATTTCAATATCATTCTCAAGTTGCTCTAACATTGCGGGCAACTCATCCATTTCTCGCTGCAGTTTATAAGATAACTTTTTAGGTTTTGTCTTAATTGGCGCTGTTTTGAGAGTTTCCTCAACCACTTTTTCTTTATTGCTGACATTTTCAGCAACTCGTGACTGCAAAACCTGAGCTCTTTGTTGCTGAGCATCGTGATAGCCTCCAACAAATTCTTCAATTTTGCCATCGCCTTCAAAAATCCAACTCGTTGTTACAGTATTATCAACAAATTGACGATCGTGGCTGACAAGCAGCAATGTGCCTTGGTAATTGGCAAGCAAATCTTCTAAAAGTTCCAAAGTTTCGATATCTAAATCGTTGGTTGGTTCATCTAAAATCAATAAATTATTCGGTTTGAGGAAAATACGAGCAAGCAACAGTCTGTTTTTCTCACCACCAGATAGCGCTTTTACTGGCGTTCTCGCACGTTTAGGGGCAAACAAGAAATCTTGTAAGTAGCTTAATGCGTGCCGTGGGCGCCCAGCCACCATCACTTCTTGTTTTCCGTCAGCTAAGTTGTCAATTACCGACTTCTCAGGATCGAGGATCTCACGGTACTGATCAAAATAAGCAACTTCAAGTTTGGTACCGCAATGTAATTTGCCACTCTGAGGTTGTAAATCACCCAACAGCAGTTTCAGCAGCGTACTTTTACCGCATCCGTTAGGGCCAATAAGTGCAATGCGATCACCACGCATGATATTGAAACTGAAGTTCGAGACAATGTTTTTGCCATCAATGCTATAGCTAATATCCTTCGCTTCGAAGACAATTTTTCCTGAACGCGCAGCGTCATCGATTTGCAAGTTTGCTTTGCCCTGTACCTCACGGCGATCATTACGCTCTTCTCTTAGCTTCTTGAGTGCTCTTACACGCCCTTCGTTACGAGTACGACGCGCTTTGATGCCTTGGCGAATCCAAACTTCTTCTTGGGCCAATTTCTTATCAAACTCGGCATTTTGCATCTCTTCTACGCGCAAGGCTTCTTCCTTGGCGACAAGGTACTGATCATAATCACCAGGAAACGAGCTGAGCTTGCCGCGGTCAAGATCAACAATGCGTGTCGCCATTGAGTGGATGAACGTCCGGTCATGCGATACAAAGATGATCGAGCCTCTAAAATCTTTCAAAAAGCCTTCGAGCCATTCGATGGTGGTTACATCAAGGTGGTTAGTCGGTTCATCAAGCAAAAGGACATCAGGATCACACACTAGTGCTCTTGCAAGAGCCGCTTTACGCTGCCATCCACCGGATAAATCCGTTAGTTTGGTGTGGCCATCCAGTTTCAACGCCGCCAGAACATTTTGAATACGTTCTTCAAAACGCCATGCCCCTGTATGCTCTAGCTG
>NZ_NDIM01000342.1:0-2752 GCF_002241375.1 Vibrio sp. V19_P1S1T109
GGTTAGAATTTATGCAAAAGTTGGCACGCCAATCGCATTAATAGAATCGATACATTCTCGTTCTTGTTAGGCTTTTTATAAGTCTCTTAACCACCTTGCTCCCACAAGGTGGTTTTTTTTATCTGAGTCTTTGCAAGGTTATTGCGTCAATGAAGCGAGGTCAGCAGGACGGTAATAGACTGATTTGAGCACTTTACCTTGGCGAATCGTTTTGCCTTCAGAGACAAAATCTTGTGCGCATTTAGCAATAATGTAGTCGCCTTTTTGTACGGCCATCAGCTCAATACCTTGCTCAGCATAGTAGGCTTGGGTATCGGCATACTCTTTTTCATTGCGACATACTTTACTCATGTTCGAGCTGTGTACTTCATCCCAGCATGGAATAAATTCGATGCCACGATTCACGGCAACATTGAGCAGAAGATCAATCAAATAGCTGATCGCTAAGTTGTCACTCACTTGGCTATGTCCAAGGTGGACTAAACGACCCATCAAGACATACACAGTATCGATGATCGCATCCGCTTGTTCCGTTTTATTGTCAGCTTCAGCAAGTTCAGTCAACTCTTCAATCGCGAGCGAAGTATGCAACGTGTCAGCTTTATCGTTTAAGCTGCTGGCATCAGCAACGGGAAGATCAAAGGTGCTACGAAACTCGGTAATATCGCGGTAAAGATGATCGTAAATCTCTTGAGTAAGCTTGGATAAATGCATTATCTCGGTCCATTGGTTTGGTTAACAGGGATTGTGACGCGTAGTAACAAATTGATAGTAATAAACTGATAGTAAGAAAATGGATAGTAACAAACTGATGGCAAAGCTGCGACCCATGCCATCAGTTTGGTCAAAGAACAGGGTTACTTATTGAGAAACAAATAAGGAAACAGTTGGCGGCGTTCTTGGTCACTTAGAGCACTAACACGAGCGATATTGGTATCGGGAATCGCTTCTGGGTTAGGGTAGTGCTTGAGTACTTTTTCCATGCTCTCTTCGCGAATAAGATGGAAAATCGGGTACGGCGAACGGTTAGTTAGGTTTTCGTCATCTTCGGGGCGTGTGCCGCCAAAACAGTAGTGAGGGTGAAAGGTAGCGACTTGGAAGATGCCTTGCCAATCTTGTTGCGTAATTAATGCTTCGACCCAATCGATAAAAAAGTTGTACTCAAAAAAATCTTCGAGCATGTTTGGCACCACCACTAAGGTGGTCTCAAGAGACTGTGCCGAGCTGCCTTCTAACTCTAGCAATTGTTGCAAAATGTCTTGCAGCAATTGTTCTTCAGTATCGGCTTCACTGACGAAAATTTTGATCTGCTGGTTACGTTGTGGTTTTGCGGCGAAAGGGCAGAGATTTAAGCCAATCACCACATCGTTAAGCCACTGTTCGACTTCAGTTGTGATGGCGGTTTTATTTATCGTTACGCTCATAGTGCTTATTAAAACAGTCAATTTGGCGCAAGCATAACATGAGTCTTTTGATAAAGTGAGTGGATAACACTACTTGATCAATTCATGCAGCGGTTTGCGGTGCGCAAGGGCGCGGTCATCATGGCGCAATTTCCAACAGAGAAAAAACATCGTCACATACAACACCATTCCACCCGAAACCACCACCGGCCAACCGCCATTTTGCCAGCAATAGAGTAGGAAAAACCCGCCGAGGCTGCCACCCACATAATAATGAACCAAATACAGAGCGGTCGCGGTTGCTTTTGCGCTGCTGGCCTTTTGGCTCACCCATGAATAGGCGAGCGTATGAGTAAAAAAGGCGCCGAAACTGATCAACATTAAACCGATCAGCATAAACGGGATTGATTCAACCAAGGCTAGCCACATCCCCGATAAACTGAGCAAGGCTCCCAACATCATGCCCGAAATGGCATTGTAGCGTTTTGTCCAGTTAGCGGTCAGTTTCGAGCTGAGTGTTCCCGCCAAATAACATAGGAAGATCAATGATGCTAAGCCAATCGGTAGCGAGTAGGGTTCGGCGACAAGCCGAAAGCCCATCACTGAGTAGAGATTAACAAACAGCGCGAAGTTAGTACCACCAATCAGCATCGCAAGCCACAGTGTGCGGTTAGAAAGATGTTTTACTAGCGCACGGTTGTGGTGAAAGAACAAGCCTCGTTGCGGCGTGAAATTGCGTTGAATGGGTAGTAACCACAGCACAATGATGGCGCATACGAAAGTGAGTATGGCAATCACAATCACGGCTTGTTGCCAGCCAAAGGCATCGGTCAATATACCGCCTAAAATTCGGCCGCTAATGCCACCTAATGAATTCGCAGCAATATAACCACCAATCGCTTGGCTAAATGCTTGAGGCGAAAGCTCCTCAGCCATGTAAGCCACGGCAACCGAAGCAAAGGCGGCCAATGCGACGCCCATTAGTGCACGTGTTAAAACCAGCACCCATAGCTGTTGGCTGATCAACATTAAGCTGCCGATTAATGGCATCATGAATAGCCCTAATAACATTACTTTGCGGCGGCCAAAGGATTCAGAGCTGATTGCCCAAGGGACTAAACTGACGGAGAGTGCGAGGGTTGATGCGGCAAATAACCAGTTAATTTGGGTTTCTGAAACCGCAAAATGCGTAGCAAGGTAGGGCAACATTGGCTGAAAAAGATAGAGATTACAAAAGACTAAGAACGAGCCGAGCGCAAGTCCCCAAGTGACTTTTCGGTATTCTTTACTGCCAATTTCGATCATGATTACGCTTCACTTACGTTATGTATCTGTGATCACAGTAGCAG
>NZ_NDIM01000004.1:0-22368 GCF_002241375.1 Vibrio sp. V19_P1S1T109
GCAATATCCTTGGTGATGGATGAATTCCATGATTAAACTATGAGATTCACTGAGCGAGGTTTCAAATGCAGCAGTCTGACAAACAGTACAACATTTTTACGCCCCAAGATGTGGACGTCATTTCAAAAGAAACACTGTTCCAAGGTTTTTTCCGCATGGTGAAATACCGCTTTAAACACAAGTTGTTTGAAGGTGGATGGAGTGAGGTGATTGAAAGAGAAATGTTTGAAAGAGGTCATGCTGCGGCTATGCTTCCTTATGATCCTGCGCGTGATGAAGTCGTGATTATAGAGCAAATTCGAGTTGGAGCACTAGAGCACGCCCATCCTTGGCAACTGGAGATTGTTGCTGGAGTCATCGACCCTAATGAAACGTCCGAGCAGGTTATTCGTCGAGAGGCGATGGAAGAGGCGGGAATTGAAGTGAACCGAATCGAAAAAATCAGCTCTTATTATCCATCATCTGGCGGATGCTCTGAATTACTCGACGTCTTTGTTGGTGAAATCGATGCAACGCAAGCTAAAGGCGTACATGGGCTTGACTATGAAGGTGAAGACATCAAAGTTCATGTCATGAGCCGTGAAGAGGCTTACCGCTTAGTGAAAAATGGCCAAATTGAGAATGGTGCCTCAATTATCGCTTTACAATGGTTAGAGCTAAACTATCAACAGTTACAATTGCAATGGCAGAATTAGCATTGAAAAAACCGTATCACGTTGATTTATCGGAATTAATGCGTGTGTACGAAACTAACTACGCGAAATTGAACGCTTTGTTACCAAGTCAGCCGAGCGTGGGTGACTTACGCTGTTATCAGGCCGCTCAAATGACCTATCAATTACAAGTGCTAGAGGTCACAAAGTACACAACTTTAGTGGAGATTTGTCAGAGTGATGACGTTTCAGTATTTCCATTACCGTCGATGTCTGTCAGGCTTTACCACGATGCACGTGTTTCCGAAGTGTGTGCAAGTGCGCGGATAAATCAGATCAAAGCTCGCTATGATTACCCGAATGAACAAATGATGCAAAAAGATGAGAAAGCGCAAATCAATCGCTTTTTAGGCGATTGGCTTACTTTCTGTTTAAAGCACGGGATTAGTCGAGCTCCAATTTAGTCTTCGTCATAGATGAAAATTAGTCATTCAATTTGGATTAATAAATTTTGAACGTGTCGCCAACTCTAGACAATTCAGACAGCATCAAGCTGCTACAAATTACCGATACGCATCTGTTTGCGCCGGATGATGGCAGCCTGTTGAGTGTTAATACGGTAGATAGCTTTCATGCTGTTGTGGCAGAGATCTGCGCACAAAGTGTTGAATTTGATGCAATTCTAGCCACGGGCGACATCTCGCAAGATCATAGTGCTGAGTCTTATCTTCGTTTCTCTCGTGGTATTTCCTCATTAGAAAAAACTTGTTTTTGGCTTCCCGGTAATCACGACTTTAAACCTAATATGGGCGCCGTATTCCCGTCAGAGCAGATTCAACAGTCGGAGCATGTATTACTCGGTGAACACTGGCAGATGGTGATGCTCGATTCTCAAGTGGTGGGCGTACCGCACGGACGGCTGAGCGATCAACAATTGGCTTTACTTGACGAAAAATTATCGACGCACCATCAGCGACACACCTTGATTGTGCTGCATCATCATCCTCTATTGGTGGGGAGCGCCTGGCTCGATCAACATAGCCTTAAAGACAGCGATGCTTTTTGGAATATCGTCACGCAACATCGCAATGTGAAAGCCGTCCTGTGTGGTCATGTTCATCAAAATATGGATAAACTCCATCACGGTGTCAGAGTGATGGCCACTCCCTCGACCTGTGTACAATTTAAGCCCAATTCAGATGATTTTGCTTTGGATCGCACTTCCCCAGGATGGCGTGAATTGACGCTATCTGCTGATGGTCAAATAGAAACTCAAGTCAAACGTTTAGCTAACGGCGCATTCCAACCGGATTTTAACGCTAATGGATACTGAGATGCCTACTCGTCAACCTATGCTGCTTTATATTCACGGCTTTAATAGCTCGCCGCTGTCGCACAAAGCACAAGTGATGGTGAAGTATTGCCAAATGCAGCGTCCTGATATCAAAGTGATGGTGCCTAAGTTACCCAGTTTTCCCGCGCAAGCTGCGGAATATCTACTTGATCTTATTCATCAACATCAAGATCAATATCGTATTGCGCTGGTGGGGAGTTCATTAGGCGGGTATTTGTCTATTTGGTTAAACCATTTGTTTGGTTTTCGTGCCGTGGTGATAAACCCAGCAATCAAACCGTATGAATTATTGGTCAATTTTTTAGGCGAACAAGTCAACCCCTACACGCAAGAGCACTATCGGCTAGAGGCGAAACATATTGAAGAGCTCAAAGCATTAGAGGTTAAAATTAATGACGTCACGTCATTTTGGTTGTTGCAACAAATGGGCGATGAAGTCTTAGATTACCGTCAAGCCGTCGCTAAATTGACGGGAGCAAAACAGACGGTTGAATTTGGCGGCGATCATAGTTTTGTTAACTTTGAGCGATATCCGCGACAAATCATCGAATTCCTAGATCTCTGACCGATTCATTGAGGGGGGAGTCATAATTTTACCTGTAACTTACTTATCTCGCTTGACATAAGCAAGGCTCTTCCAGACTATGTCCTATCTATACTTTTGCAGTTTGTAATGCTGAAAAAATCAGCGTTGTTGTCGTTAATTAATCACAAGCACATCATTGATAAACTGCCGAAAAAGTAACGAATCATTTATCTATAAAAGCATTCCGTATTATGACTGAACAATATAATGCTGGGGCCATTGAAGTTCTTAATGGTTTAGAACCAGTACGTCGCCGACCTGGGATGTATACGGACACCGCGCGACCTAACCATTTAGGCCAAGAAGTTATCGATAACAGTGTCGATGAAGCGCTAGCCGGATATGCCTCCAAGGTACAAGTTATTCTCCACGCAGATCAATCACTTGAAGTGATCGATGATGGGCGTGGTATGCCTGTTGATATTCACCCTGAAGAGAAAATATCAGGCGTTGAGCTTATCTTCTGTAAATTGCATGCGGGTGGTAAGTTTTCAAACAAAAGCTACCAGTTCTCCGGTGGTTTACATGGGGTAGGTATTTCCGTAGTGAATGCCTTATCCAAGCGTGTGGAAGTGACTGTTCGCCGTGATGGGCAAATATATGAAATGGCGTTTGAGCACGGTAATAAAGTCGAGGAATTGACGGTGACTGGCACCTGTGGTCGTCGCAATAAAGGGACGAGTGTCCACTTTTGGCCCGATACCAGCTACTTTGATTCGCCTAACTTTTCAGTGACTCGCCTAATCAATAATTTGCGCGCTAAAGCGGTACTTTGCCCGGGGCTCGAGATCACCTTTAGTGATAAGGTTAACAATCTTGAGCACCGTTGGTACTACGAAGACGGCTTAAAAGATTATCTCGCAGAAGGCGTAAAGGATTACACTTTATTACCCGAAGAGCCATTTACGGGTGAGTTTGTCGCTGAAACTGAAGCGGCCAACTGGGCAGTGATTTGGCTACCTGAAGGTGGTGAGATGATCACTGAAAGCTATGTTAACTTAATCCCGACCGCACAAGGTGGTACGCACGTTAATGGCTTACGCCAAGGGTTGCTCGATGCGATGCGTGAATTCTGTGAATTCCGCAACCTGTTGCCGCGTGGCGTTAAGTTAACTGGTGAAGATGTCTTTGACCGCTGTTCTTATGTGTTGTCGGTTAAGATGCAAGACCCACAGTTTGCAGGGCAAACTAAAGAGCGCCTTTCTTCACGTCAAACCGCGGCTTTTGTTTCAGGTGTGATAAAAGACTCCTTCAGTTTATGGCTGAATGAAAAACCACAACTCGCTGAATTACTTGCCGAAGTGTGCATAGCCAATGCGCATCGCCGCATGCGAGCCAGCAAAAAAGTGGTACGGAAAAAAATCGCATCAGGCCCCGCGCTCCCCGGTAAATTGACCGATTGTTCAGTGCAAGACCTGAGCCGCACGGAAATCTTCTTTGTCGAAGGGGATTCAGCAGGCGGCAGTGCTAAGCAAGCGCGCGATCGTGAATTTCAAGCGGTTATGCCACTGCGTGGGAAAATTTTAAATACGTGGGAAGTGTCGGCAGACCAAGTGCTGGCTTCACAAGAAGTGCATGATATCTCTGTTGCGCTTGGGATTGATCCTGATAACGACGATCTCGATGGATTGCGTTACGGTAAAATCTGTATTCTCGCGGATGCGGACTCTGATGGTTTACATATTGCCACCTTGCTCTGCGCCTTATTTACCAAACATTTCCGAGCACTAGTCAAAGCGGGCCACATTTTTGTTGCGATGCCTCCTTTGTATCGGATCGACTGCGGCAAAGAGGTCTTTTATGCACTCGATGATGCTGAAAAAGAGGGCATTTTAGAGCGACTTAGCCAGAAAAAAGCCAAAATCAACGTCCAGCGATTTAAAGGTTTGGGTGAAATGAATCCGCTTCAATTGCGTGAAACAACGATGGATCCAAACACGCGCCGCTTGGTTCAACTGACCATTGATGATGCTGAAGCAACGGATGAGATGATGGACATGTTGCTAGGTAAAAAGCGTGCAGATGACCGCCGCGCATGGTTGCAACGTTATGGCGATATGGCAGAGGTGCAATAAATGTCAACTGAAATAACCTTTGATGGTGTTGAGAAACTGCCGCTGCGTAAGTTCACTGAAGACGCCTATCTCAATTATTCGATGTACGTCATCATGGACCGCGCACTGCCTTATATTGGCGATGGTTTAAAACCGGTACAGCGACGTATTATTTATGCGATGTCGGAGCTTGGACTCTCGGCGTCAGCCAAGTACAAAAAATCAGCGCGTACCGTTGGTGACGTGCTCGGTAAATACCACCCGCACGGTGATTCGGCCTGTTACGAAGCGATGGTATTAATGGCACAACCCTTTTCTTACCGCTATCCACTGGTGGATGGTCAAGGTAACTGGGGTGCTCCGGACGATCCAAAATCCTTCGCGGCGATGCGTTATACCGAAGCGAAACTGTCTAAATTCGCTGAAGTTTTACTGGGTGAGCTTGGACAAGGCAACGTTGATTGGCAGCCTAACTTTGATGGGACAATGCAAGAACCACAAATGCTGCCGGCGCGTTTACCTCATATTTTACTCAATGGCGTCACGGGAATTGCGGTGGGCATGGCGACCGATATCCCGCCACACAATGTGCGTGAAATTGCCGATGCGACGATTCACCTGATCGATAACCCGGAAGCGCAACTGCATGATGTGATGCAGTACGTGCAAGGGCCAGATTATCCGACCGAAGCGGAAATTATTTCACCCAGAATTGAAATTGAGAAAATATATCGCTCAGGTCGCGGCAGTATCAAAATGCGCGCGGTTTGGCATAAAGAGGGTAGTGATGTTGTGATCACAGCATTACCTCATCAAGTCTCAGGCGCTAAATTGCTCGAACAAATCGCTAACCAAATGCGCGCGAAGAAATTGCCAATGGTTGAAGATTTACGCGATGAATCGGATCACGAGAACCCTACGCGTATTGTTATTGTGCCGCGTTCTAACCGCGTAGATTGTGACTTGTTGATGAGCCACTTGTTCGCATCAACCGATCTAGAGAAAAGCTTCCGTGTTAACTTGAACATGATTGGCTTAAACAATCGTCCTGAAGTGAAAGGTTTAGTGACCATTCTTTCTGAGTGGATTGAGTTTCGTCGCACCACGGTTCGCCGCCGCTTACAGTACCGTCTTGATAAAGTCATGGCGCGTTTGCACATCTTGGAAGGTTTGCTCATTGCTTATCTGAATATTGATGAAGTGATTGAAATCATTCGTACTGAAGATGAACCTAAAGCGGTACTGATGGCCCGTTTTGGTATTAGTGCTATTCAAGCCGATGCGATTTTAGATACCAAACTTCGCCACTTAGCCAAACTTGAAGAGATGAAGATTCGTGGTGAGCAAGATGAGCTTGCCAAAGAGCGCGAAAAATTAGAGCAGTTGCTTGGTTCTGAGCGTCGCTTGAACACATTGTTGAAGAAAGAGATCAAAGCGGATGCTGAGAAGTACGGTGATGATCGCCGTTCACCACTGATTGAGCGTGCTGAATCTAAAGCGTTGACTGAGCGTGACCTTGTGCCAAGTGAAGCGATCACCGTTGTGCTTTCGGAAAAAGGCTGGGTACGTCATGCCAAAGGGCATGATGTGGATTGCCAAAGTTTGAGCTACAAATCCGGCGACCAGTATTTGGCTCATGCTTGTGGTAAGAGCAATCAACAGGTCGTATTCTTGGGTAGCGATGGTCGAAGTTATTCGCTTGAAGCTCACTCGCTACCTTCGGCGCGCAGTCAAGGTGAGCCGATTACGGGGCGTCTCAACATCACAGAGGGCTCGTCTATTCGCCAAGTAGTGATGGGGGAAGAGGATCAACTCTGGTTAGTGGGCTCGGATGCCGGTTATGGTTTTGTTTGTAAAGGTGGTGAACTGCTGTCGAAAAACCGTAGTGGTAAAGCCTTAGTTAATTTGCCTGAGAACTCAGAGGTAATGACGCCGCAGGCCATCGGTAATTTGGAGTCTGATGATATTTTAGCGATCACGAATCAGGGCCGAATGTTGCTATTCCCAATCAAAGATTTACCACAGCTAACCAAAGGCAAAGGCAACAAAATAATCAATATTCCTGCGGCTAAGTCCAAAGAGCGTGAAGAGTTTGTGTCACATTTAATCTCCTTGCCTCAAGGAGCGGCTATTACGCTCTATGCCGGCAAACGCAAACTTGGTTTAAAAGCCAGCGATCTAGAGAACTTCCGTGGTGAGCGTGGACGTCGAGGTAGCTTACTGCCGAGAGGGCTACAACGTGTTACTGCGATTGAGATTGAATCAGAACTTAGTGATTCAGATCTTGAGCAAGAGTAAAAGTCTATAAATAAAAGCCCCCTTCGTGAGTTGGGGGCTTTTTTATGTCTCTTTGTTTTTGGTGGCTTAGTTTATTCGCGTAGGTCTTCAACAATTGTCACGGGAAGTGTCATCTCTTCACCTTTACGTAAGATGAGCACATCGACAACGGTACCTGGGCGCAAGTCAGTGACAATTTCCATCACACTCTTGCGACCATTAATTTTTTTACCGCCAATTTTTAGAATAATGTCACGCTCTTTAAAACCAGCCGTTTCCGCAGGGCCATTGGGGTCAATGCCCAACACAACTATGCCGCCAATATGTTCACTGCCAAGTAAGCGAGATGTTACTGGCGTAATATCTTGCCCATCAATACCGATATAGCCGCGAATCACGCGTCCATCAGCAATGATTTTTTCCATAATGGTATTGGCTAATTTGTAAGGAATCGCGAATGATATACCATCGGTTTTCATTTCAGTTGCTTGTTGAAACGAAGCCGTGTTAATACCTACGAGCTCTCCTTGAGTGTTGACCAAAGCTCCACCGGAATTGCCTTCATTAATGGCCGCATCAGTTTGGATGAAAGCTTGACGTCCATCGGTACTGACTGATGAACGTTCAGTGGCAGAAATGATACCAAAAGTAGTGGTTTGTCCAAGGTTGTATGGATTGCCAATGGCCAGTACCACATCGCCAACTTTCACCGAGTAATTGGGATTTTGTGGAATAACGGGAAGGTTAGTTCCTTCGATTCGCAAAATTGCGATATCCGTGCGTCGATCTTTGCCTACTAATTGCGCGGCTGCGAGACGGCCATCTTGTAAGGCCGCTACGATTTGGTCGGCTTGGGCTACTACGTGATAGTTAGTAATGATGTACCCTTTCTCGCTCACAATCACACCAGAACCTAACCCTTGAATCGACAGTTTACTGCGATCGCTTTCGGTGTATTTTTGGTTGTAAATATTGACTACAGCAGGTGCGGCGCGGCGAACGGCTTGGTTAAACGAAATTTGCAAAGAGAGCGCATTGGGAGACTCTTCGGCCGCGATTTGCGGGAGAACATTTGAACGTAGCGAGGGAACCGCTAGTAAAATAACAATAGCAGCGAGAAGCCCAAGCCCCACTGAACGAAGTAAAAAGTTAAGCATATCTTCCCCAAACAAAACCCGCTATATACTCAGCTTATTTTACACCTGAGCTTGAGAGAGGAAGAATAGCACTACATGATTGAATAAGAAAAGGGCAGCATTTAAATGCTGCCCTGATCACTCGACAAGAGATTCTCACTAATTAGCGAATAACCAAGTAAATAGTTCTATCACCTCGTTGGATATTCAGCGCAAGTATGCTCGGCTTTTTCTCCAAAATTTCGCGTAATTGTGCGAGGTTTTTCACTCGTTGGCGGTTAACACCAATGATGATGTCCTCTTTTTGTAGTTGATACGCTTCTGCCGCTGACCCTTTCTCTATAGCAGTCACTTTAACGCCAGCGATTGGGTCTTGATCCGTCGTATTGGTCAGTGCCGCACCAGTCAACCCCGAGTGCAGTTGCTCTGCTTTAGTTGTGGTGTTGTTTTCACTCAAGGTTACGTCGAAGGTCTTGCTTTTACCATCGCGGATTACATCGATTGTGATTTTTTTACCTGCACCTAATGTTGCCACTTTGGCTCTTAATTCATTGAAGGTAGAAACGTTTTTTCCATTAATAGCTGTGATGACATCACCCGCTTTGATCCCTGCTTTATCGGCGGCGCTATCTTTGATAACTTGGCTAACAAACGCCCCTTTACTTGACTCATAGCCTAGCGCTTCAGCCAGTTCAGAGGTTATTTCACCCCCTTGAACGCCGAGCACGCCACGTTTTACCTCACCAAATTCTAAGATCTGTTCGGTCAAGTTTTTCATCATATTTGATGGTATTGCAAAACCTATCCCAACGTTGCCACCATTCGGCCCAAGAATCGCGGTATTAATCCCAATCAATTCACCATTGAGATTGACTAAGGCACCACCAGAGTTGCCACTGTTAATCGCGGCATCGGTCTGAATAAAGTTCTCAAAGTTTTCAAGATTAAGTCCACTTCGTCCTAGCGCAGAAACAATGCCGGAAGTCACCGTTTGACCAAGACCAAACGGGTTCCCGATCGCGACAGTGAAATCACCTACACGCAGTTTGTCTGAATCCGCGATACGAATTTGGGTTAAATTTTTTGCTTTTTTGAGTTTGATTAGCGCGATATCGGACATTTTATCGCCACCGACGAGCTCCGCATCGTATTCTCGGCCGTCGTATAGTTTGACGCGAATCTTATCAGCGCCATCGATGACGTGATAATTAGTCACAACATAACCTTTGTCTGCGTCAGTAATGACACCAGAGCCTAATGCTCTAAATGGCCGCTCTTGCGATTGGTCGATTGGGAAGTCAGGACCAAAGAAAAATCGAAACTGCTCGGGTAAACGTTGATGGGAGACTTGAGTTCCCTCAACTGAGATACTCACAACCGCTGGTGTCACTTGCTCTAGCATCGGTGCTAAGCTCGGCAGTGGCTCACCACTGACAGAAAAGGGTAGCGCTGCCATTGCGGGTAGTGGGGTGATGATTGAACTTAAACTTAACGATAGAGCGGTTAAAAGAAGTAAAGGTTTTTTCATCATAAGCTCCTTTGGAATAACTGTGTTCGAAGTTTAATATTTGTACGAAAGACAAAACTTCAACACTCTCGTGAGGTTTATGACTCAAAAACCTTTATAAAGTTCATGAATTCAGATTAAACGGCTTTCACCTTAACCACGTCTGCAGAATGAATGATCTCTTTTTTGGGGGTATTAAAAAGCCCTGTTGCGCCATTGGCATAATCTTTCGGTGGCTGTTCCAAAATGTCATCGTTGCTTTTATCTGTATCATTATGCAGAGCGATTTTTTTGATAAATGGGTTATCTTGCTCTGGCATATTCGGCAAAATTTCGGACGATGTTTTGGCCATGTGTTGATACAGTTTTGTATAATCTTTACCTAGTGTATCGAGTATTTCTGCTGCTTGAGCAAAGTGATCCGACAATTCTTGGCGTTGTTGTTCCAAACTAAATTTCGCGTTATCTAATTCTTTTTGTAGAGACTTTTGGTTTTTATATTGAGGTGTAGTCAATCTTGAAATGACCATTCCCAACACGGCCCCTACTAGCAAGCCTACAATGGCATATATCCAAGGCATAACAGCTCCTTATTGTTGTTATTTAACATGTTTTTTACCTGTTGGTTACACACGTCGCTTGGACATGTTACTATGACTGCTCTAGCCAATAAAGCGAAATACACGAAATAGCAGTTTCCATTTTCTTTAGTGCAGTAGGCGGTCATGACACCAAAACAGCGATATGAACACGATGTAAAAAAACTCGGTTTTCAGCGAGACTCTGCCCAAGAAAGCGCCGTCGATGCGCTGGATTTACTCTACCATCAGTTTCAGGATTATCTTAACCAACCAGTTAAGCCCTCCGCGGTTTGGACCAAATGGCTTGGCCGCCAACCTAAACAGCCTAACTTACCTAAAGGGCTCTATTTTTGGGGCGGTGTCGGGCGAGGAAAAACCTATCTAATGGATACGTTTTTTGAAGCTCTGCCAACCACTCGCAAAATGCGAGTGCATTTCCACCGTTTTATGTACCGAGTTCATGATGAGTTGAAGGCGCTGGCTGGAGTTGAAGAGCCTTTAGAAAAGGTTGCCGATATTTTTAAGTCTGAAACGGAAATTATCTGTTTTGATGAATTTTTTGTATCAGATATTACCGATGCGATGATTTTGGGCACCTTGTTTCAAGCACTGTTTAAGCGCGGCATTATCTTAGTGGCGACATCGAACATTCCACCGCACGACTTATACCGCAACGGCTTGCAGCGAGCACGCTTTCTCCCTGCAATTGCTTTGATTGAATCACACTGTCATGTGTTGAACGTCGATAGTGGCATTGATTATCGCTTAAGAACATTAGAGCAAGCGGAAATTTACCACTATCCATTGGATGAAGCAGCAAGCCACAATTTACAACATTACTATAGACAATTGGTTGGTGACGAGAAAAAAGAAGCACGCAGTGAGATTGAAATCAATCATCGCACCCTCTCTGTTGTAAAAGCTAGTGATGGTATTTTACATGCGACATTTGAACAGTTATGCCAAACGGCAAGAAGCCAAAATGATTACATTGAGTTGTCCAAAATTTACCATACAGTACTGCTGGCTGATGTGAAGCAAATGGATCGCGCCATCGATGATGCAGCGCGGCGTTTTATTGCGTTGATTGATGAATTTTACGAACGACATGTAAAAGTAATTATCTCCGCCGAAGTGGCGCTGGACGATCTGTATCTGCATGGGCAACTTGAGTTTGAATTCAAACGTTGTCAGTCGCGGTTAATTGAAATGCAAAGTCATGAGTATTTATCAAGGGAACATCTGGCCTAGCTCAATCCGAACACTTTTAAAGCAAAATAAAAAATTCGTGATTTTGTTCAAAAAGAGGTGATTTTTTCTACTGACTTCCCTATAATCCTGCGACCCACCGTTACTGCAGGCCTGTTTCTGTGAAACGAGAGGCCGAGAGAAACCAAACGCTCGAAGGGGCAACTTTGGACTCTTAGACAGTGGGGGCATTTTAATGCTCCTTTTAGTGTAAATTTTATTTAACGGGTTATTATTAGCATGAAAACTTTCGTTGCTAAACCAGAAACTGTAAAACGCGACTGGTATATCGTAGACGCTGAGGGTAAAACTCTAGGTCGTCTAGCAAGTGAAATTGCATCTCGCCTACGTGGCAAACATAAAGCTGAATACACTCCTCACGTAGACACTGGTGATTACATCATCGTTGTAAACGCTGAGAAAGTTACTGTAACAGGTAACAAAGCAGCAGCTAAAACTTACTACCGTCACACTGAATTTCCAGGCGGCTTAAAATCAATCACTTTCGACAAGCTGATTATTCGTAAGCCAGAGATGGTTATTGAGCTAGCGGTTAAAGGTATGCTACCACGTGGTCCTCTAGGCCGTGCTATGTACCGTAAGCTGAAAGTTTACGCTGGCGCTGAGCACAACCATGCTGCTCAACAACCAAAAGTACTAGACATCTAATTGGGGATTTCGAAAATGGCAGAGAATCAATACTACGGCACTGGCCGTCGCAAAAGCTCAGCTGCACGCGTTTTTATTAAACCAGGCAGCGGCAACATTGTAATCAACAAGCGTAGCCTTGATGTTTACTTTGGTCGTCCAACTTCTCGCATGGTTGTTAAACAACCTCTTGAGCTAGTTGAACTAACTGAGAAACTAGATCTATACATCACTGTTAAAGGTGGTGGTATTTCTGGTCAAGCTGGTGCTATCCGTCACGGTATCACTCGCGCTCTAATGGAATACGACGAATCACTACGTCCTGTTCTACGTGCAGCTGGCTACGTTACTCGCGACGCTCGTTGCGTTGAACGTAAGAAAGTTGGTCTGCGTAAAGCACGTCGTAAACCACAATTCTCTAAGCGTTAATCTTTTTTCAAAAGATTCGCTTCCAGTGTTACTGGATTGTGGTTCAAAAGCCCGGTATTTATACCGGGCTTTTTGTTTTTTGGTGTTAGCAAACACTCATTTTTTTAATCACATCATTTGGTTGTTGCTCTTTAATCTTCCTTTTGTGACCTCACGTGCGATTTACTTCACGAATGTTACGAAAAGGTAGCTTTATCTTGTCAAAAAGTAGGGTTTTATTTATGATTTGCCATCAAATAAATACAACTAGATTCGTATTTTGTTAGCCATGCTCTTGATAAGCGGAATAATAATAATCCACAGGGAGCAAATGGGAGAATGTTTGGATGAGCAATGCGCCTTTAAATAACGGTCGCAGACGTTTCTTAACCGCGACAACAGCCGTTGTCGGAGGGTTAGGAGCCGCTGCTGTCGCCGTTCCTTTTATTAAATCTTGGAACCCAAGTGCCAAAGCCAAAGCGGCTGGAGCCCCCGTTGAAGTTGAAATCGGTAAACTTGAAGAGGGGCAAATGGTTCGTGTTGAGTGGCGAGGAAAACCTGTTTGGGTTGTTCGTCGTTCTCAATCAGTGGTCGATGGGCTAAAAGATATCGAAAACCAACTTCGAGATCCTCAATCGGATGAGCAGCAGCAGCCTAATTATGCGCAAAATGCTTATCGATCGATTAAACCTGAATATTTCGTTGCTGTGGGTATTTGTACTCATCTTGGCTGTTCACCTACTTATTTGCCTGATTCTTTTAGTGAACAAGTTCAAGGGGTTAAATCTGGTTTTTTCTGTCCTTGCCATGGTTCGAAATTTGATATGGCGGGTCGAGTTTTTCAAGGTGTTCCGGCACCACTAAACTTGGTTATCCCTCAATATATGTATCTTAGCGATACTCGTATTGTCATAGGATTAGATGAGACCGGGGAGGCTGCATAATGCAAGTTTTACTTGATTGGGTAGAAAAGCGTTTACCTGCAATGAACGCTTACAAAAAACACCTATCTGAATATCCAATGCCGAAAAACTTTAACTTTTGGTATTTGTTTGGATCGTTAGCCATGTTGGTTCTTGTTAACCAACTGCTCACTGGTGTGTGGCTAACCATGAACTATGTGCCATCAGGTGAAGGGGCTTTTGCATCTGTTGAATACATAATGCGTGATGTTGAGTATGGTTGGTTACTGCGCTATATGCACTCCACTGGCGCTTCAGCTTTCTTTGTGGTGATTTATCTACATATGTTCCGTGGCTTAATTTACGGTTCCTATCAGAAGCCTCGTGAGCTGCTATGGCTATTTGGCATGCTGATCTTCTTAGTGTTGATGGCCGAAGCCTTTATGGGATACTTGCTACCATGGGGACAAATGTCCTATTGGGGAGCGCAAGTTATTATCTCTTTGTTCGGTGCAATCCCCGTTATCGGTGATGATTTAACTCTATGGATACGTGGTGACTACGTTATTTCAGGTGCCACTCTGAACCGTTTCTTTGCACTGCATGTGATTGCTTTACCTATTGTTTTATTGTTGCTAATTGTTCTCCATATATTAGCACTGCATGAAGTCGGCTCTAATAACCCTGACGGTATCGAAACCAAAGTACCAAAAGGGTCGATGGGCGATGATTATAAAACGCAGTTTAAATTTCACGACTACTACACCAAGAAATACGACATCATTGATTCGATTCCATTCCATCCTTACGGGACAGTGAAAGATCTTATTGGTGTAGCCGGTTTCTTAATCCTGTTCTGTTATGTGTTGTTCTTTAACCCAGAGATGGGGGGCTACTTCCTTGAGCCGCCTAACTTTGAAGCGGCAAACCCACTAAAAACGCCAGCACACATCGCACCTGTTTGGTATTTCACGCCTTTCTATGCAATTTTACGTGCTGTTCCTGATAAGTTAATTGGTGTGGCTGCGATGGGTGCATCGATTGTGGTGTTGTTCTTATTGCCATGGCTGGATCGTTGTAAGGTTCGTTCTTACCGTTATCGTAGTAAGTTCCACTTAATCAATATTATTCAGTTCACTATCTGCTTTATTGCGTTAGGTGTTTTAGGTGCGTTACCTGCGACAGCCACTTACACAATGCTTGCACGTATATTTAGCGTTGGTTACTTCATGTTCTTTGTTTTGTTGTTCTTCTACAGCAAAAATGAAGCAACGAAACCATTACCAGAGAGGGTGACATTTAAATGAAAAAGTGGATTGTAATTTTGTTTGCAATGCTGCCATCTCTTGCTTTGGCAGCTGGCGCAAATATACATTTAGATAAAGCAAATAATGATTTAACAGATCAAGCATCATTGCAGCATGGTGCAAAGCTATTCATGAACTACTGTTTTGGTTGCCACTCAACTCAGTACCAGCGTTATGAGCGTGTAGCGAATGATTTGAATATTCCCTCGGATTTGATGAAAGAGAATTTGATCTTTGATCCGAATGCCAAAATTGGTCAACTGATGGAGAATGCGATTCCAGATAAGTCTGCAGCGAAATGGTTTGGTGCGCCGCCACCTGATTTAACGCTGGTGGCCCGTGTTCGTGGTACTGACTGGTTGTATACTTACCTTCGCTCATTTTATGCCGATCCTAGCCGACCGTTTGGTGTAAACAACATTGTATTCCCAAGTGTAGGTATGCCTCATGTGCTTGAAGAGCTGCAAGGGGTTCCACAGCCTGTTTATGGCACTCACAGTGTTAATGGTGAGGAAGTGAAGAAGGTTGTTGGTGTCGAGTCCGATGGTACGGGTGAGCTGAGTAAAAGTGAATATGATCAAGCGGTCCGTGACATTGTTAACTTCCTTGAATATTCAGCAGAACCAGTCAAGCTTGAACGTCAAACTTTAGGTTGGTGGGTAATGGCATTCCTTGTGCTATTTACTATCGTGGTCGTTCTATTGAAGAAAGAATATTGGCGTGATGTGCATTAATTGTGCTACCATGCGGCGTTAATTTCTAATTTTTAGAATCTTCAATGGAGGCTTGGCCTCCATTGTTTTTATATCTGTAAGTGTGCTGGAGGGCTCCATGGCTGTAGCTGCCAATAAACGTTCTGTGATGACGCTATTTTCGAGTGCATCTGATATGTATAGTCATCAGGTACGTATTGTTCTAGCGGAAAAAGGTGTCAGTGTTGAAGTAGAATTAGTTGATGAAACCAATCTGCCAGCTGACCTTATTGAGCTAAACCCATATAAGACAGTACCAACGTTAGTTGATCGTGAGCTTGCTCTTTATGACTCAAAGATCATCATGGAATACCTAGATGAGCGTTTCCCTCATCCACCGCTGATGCCTGTTTATCCTGTGGCTCGTGGTAATAGCCGTTTGATGATTTACCGTATTGAGAAAAACTGGTACTCACTGGCTGAGAAAGTCGTGAAGGGTAATGCGGAAGAGTCAGAAGCAGCTCGTAATAAATTACGCAATGATCTGCTTACTCTTGGTCCTGTGTTCGCGGAATACGAATATTTCATGAGTGAAGAGTTTAGCCTCATTGACTGTTATTTAGCTCCATTACTATGGCGCTTACCTATTTTGGGTATTGATCTGATTGGTCCTGGCTCTAAAGAGCTTAAAGTATATATGAATCGTGTTTTTGAGCGTGATTCATTCTTGGCTTCTTTAACAGAAGCTGAACGTGAGATGCGTTTAGTTCGTTAAGGCAGTTTGATGGATATCTCTCAAATGACTCCTCGCCGACCTTATATGCTTAGAGCATTTTATGATTGGCTATTAGAAAATGAATTGACTCCTCATGTTGTTGTGGATGCCACTCTTACGGGTGTACGAGTGCCGATGGAGTTTGTGCAAGATGGACAAATTATCCTTAATCTTGCCCCAAGAGCGATAGGTAACCTTGAGCTTGGCAATGAAGCGATTACGTTCAATGCTCGCTTTGGTGGACGTCCTCATTCGGTCATAGTGCCTTTGTACGCAGTGCAAGCTATCTATGCACGTGAAAACGGTGCAGGTACTATGTTTGAACCTGAAGAGGCCTATATCCCTTATCTAGAAGCGGGCATAACAGAGGAATCTGAACAAGAGCCGATGTTAAGCGTTGCTTCTCAAGAAGATGAGGAATTATTAGAGACTCGAGCACAAGAAACCTCTCGGCCGAAGGGAAAACCAAGCTTAAGAGTTATTAAGTAACTCATTTTCACACATTAAGCAGTCATGATCGAAAAAGCAGCGATATTCGCTGCTTTTTTTCTAAAAAAACAAAGGATAACCGAGGTTATTCGCTGTATTGAAATGCCTTAATCACCTGTTTTACGCCTGATATGTTTCGAGCAATATCACTGGCTAGATTAGCCTGTTCCGCCGAGACATAGCCAAGTAAAAATACTTCTCTATTTTCTGTGATTACTTTGATTTTGATTGTGTTCAGTTCAGAATTGGCCAACAGCGCTGATTTTACTTTAGTCGTAATCCAACTGTCGTTACTGATTTCGCCAATTGATAAAGGCGCTTTTATTCTGACTTGATTATGAATGGTTTTGACCCCTTTTGTCTCACGTGCTTTATTTTCAAACTCATTGAGTAATCCGGAGTTTTCAGCTTGTCCCATCAACACGACAATCCCTTGATAAGAACTGGCCGTAATGCGAGTTTTTCCGTTAAAGGGGGCTTTATTGGCGATACCTGCTACTTCAAATTCGATGTTATTATCATTCCAAATTTCTTGAGTGGTTCGAGGGTCTGTTACTAGGCTCGCTGTTGTTGCCGCGCCAGCAAGGATAACTCCTGCACAACCTGATACAGCAAAGCTCAACAGTAGAATGAGTGAAAGTTTTAATCTATTCATTGTCTATTCTTCATGAGAAGGGAAAAGGACTTGATCAATCAAGTCACATAAGCAGTGTAGGGTGACCATATGAACTTCATGGATTCGAGCCGTCCGCTGCGAGGGGATGCGGATCTCCACATCATTTTCACCTAGAAGACCAGCCATTTCTCCACCGTCTTTGCCTGTGAGAGCGATAATCGTCATATCACGAGTCACAGCCGCTTCCATCGCTTTAATGATGTTTTTGCTGTTACCACTGGTTGAAATAGCCAACAAAACATCACCAGGTTGACCAAATGCACGTACCTGTTTCGAGAATATTTCTTGGTAGTGATAGTCGTTAGCAACTGCGGTTAACGTGGTATTGTCTGCGGTTAATGCAATGGCGGGTAAACTCGGGCGTTCAGTTTCAAAACGGTTCAGTAAGCAAGAAGAAAAAAGCTGGGCATTGGCCGAAGAGCCACCATTACCGCAACAGAGAATTTTATGACCGTTAAGTAGCGTTGCCACCATGGCTTGTGCAGCATGCGTGATCGCATGGGGTAGTGCTTCAGCAGCCGCAATTTGAATTTGGATGCTTTCGGTAAAACTGTCTTTAATGCTGTCGAGCATCGTTTATCCTTGAGTTATTGCGTTTTTAATCCACTCAATGTGGTGCACATCTTGGTGGATGGCGATCACATCGAAACGAAAATCGGTGTCATAGGGCGATAGGCCATGTTTCAGTAGCCATAAATTCGCGGTTTTCATCAACTTTGCCATTTTTGCGGTAGTAACCATTTCTGCGGCATGCCCATGACATTGGTTTTTTCTGTATTTAACCTCTACGAACACTAAGGTGTTTTTATCTCGCATAATGAGGTCGATTTCACCGACTTTGGTATTGAAGTTTTGTTCAATAAAAGCCAAACCACAACCTAATAAATAGTGTTTGGCTGCAGTTTCATACTGTTGACCAACTGCGCGGCGACTAAAGAGCGCCATGCACCGCCCAACTGATCTCTCTCTGTACCACGCATTGCTCATCAATACTTAATGTGCCTGTTTTGCCATCGATACTATACCCCTCGACGACCTTCATTTGTGGCAACTCAATCATTAACTGATAAGCATCCATACCTAATGCTTGTAAGCGTCGCTCGCTATTGGAGTTCTTTGGCCACAATTGGTTCATTTCATTATCCAGCATTGAATTGGGATGAATGAGTAATGGAATATCGCTATAAGTTACACCAGAGAGGTCTTCATACTGTGTGTTACCACTGTTACTACGAGAGTTTGAGAACAGTTTAGGTGGCTTAGTGTCAGGGTTAATTGCGACCTCGATAAAGGGTTTAATTAAAGTCAATTCTGCGCTGTTAGCCACGATATAAACCGAATCGATATCACGACGACTGCGGGGCAGGCTTTGTAAATCAATACCCATCAACACATCCATTTGCGCGATATTTTGTTGGCTATCTTGCAGACCAAATACTGAGTTAATGTTGCGTTGCAATTGACGCTTATCACCAAATAGGTTCACCGATACTTTATTCTTGCTGTATTTTTGCCATTCTGCGTTAAACGCTTCTACTACACGCTGGCCGTAATTACCTTGAGGAGCGAGTATTAAAGGGTACTGATAGCCTTGGCTAAACAGATACTTAGCGGCTTGTTCAACCTCTTGCTCTGGCGAAAGTGCAAGATAGCAAGTGTTAGGATGATCTTCAATTTGGTCTGGAATATTCAACGCCAGCGTAGGGATAGAAGCTAAGCGTGCTTGTTGAAGCTTATGTAGATTCTCTATGTTCTCTTTGATGAGTGGCCCAACAATGAAATCAATGTTTTTTTCAATCAGTTGTTTGTCTATGAGCACGGCGTCTTCGGCATTGGTATCAATCACAGTCAAGGTAGCATTGAGGTCACGGTTACGGTCATTCATCATCGCCATGATGAAGCCATCACGGATCAGTTGAGCTTGCGTGGCAAACTTTCCTGAAAGAGGAAGTAACAACGCGGTGTTAGTGGGCTTGATGATTTCCAGCGCTAAAATATCTTGTATCGCTTTAGGCGTATAACGAGCCGCTGGGTGATTGCTGTTTTCCGCAAGCCATTTTTCGAGCGTATTCTTCAACTGCGGAATATTGCTATTGAGCGTTTTCATATATACAGCCAGTTGTAGCCAGCCATCGAGCACGTTTTCGTTAGGCTCTGGATTTAATTGGGTAATTTCACGTTCGCTATAGTGATTGAAATTGAGCCAAATTTGATCGGCAATCGCCTCTTGCTCGGCATCATCAACGTAAGTGCTTAATGCAATAAGCTCCCTACTTGAATCAAAAGGGCGGCTGAGCGCGGTAAAAATATCGGCGCGCATTTGATGGTATTGAGCCCATGTTTCAGGGCTTAGCTTCCACCAAGCCTGAAAATTAAGCTGAGAGAGCGCTTGTGAAAACTGTTCCGCATTACTCAACAACTGCGCCTTAGCCATTTGCCATTCAGCTTGTTGCGCTTCAGAGAGCGACTGTTTGGCTAAGCGCATAATCAACAGTTGCGCTTGTTCGCTGTTGTTTTCGTTAATTGCGGCTTTAAGAGCCATGATCAACCAATCATTTTGCAGTGAACCTTGGCTACTATCTGCTTGCATCAAGTAAGTTTGCGCTGACTTGGTGGGATCTTGCGTAATATCGACTGAGGTGGGCGTCGACGGTGAAGACGAACACGCCGCCAAAGCCATTGCTAATGCAACGGGCGTGAATAAGCGTGGTACACTGAGTCTCGGATGGTTCTTCATAGCCATGAGTTCTTTCGTTATTCCGTGTAAAATTGTCTCTATATTAATCGTTGAAGTGATGGTAAACAAATGACAGATAGCAAAACCTTGCCAGCAGAGATCCCAACTCTCTACATTGTTCCTACGCCAATTGGCAATTTGGGTGATATTACCCAGCGAGCCATTGAAGTACTCTCAAGTGTTGATGTTATCGCTGCGGAAGATACACGCCATACTGGCAGACTTCTCGCTCACTTCAATATCCAGACTAAAACCTTTGCCTTGCATGATCACAACGAACAGCAAAAAGCACAAGTGTTAGTCGATAAATTATTATCAGGGCAATCTATTGCGTTGGTTTCTGATGCAGGAACGCCACTGATCAGTGATCCAGGGTACCATCTTGTCAATCAATGTCGTCAAGCTGGTGTGAGAGTTGTGCCACTTCCGGGCGCCTGTGCTGTGATTACTGCGCTCAGTGCATCAGGCTTGCCTTCTGATCGTTTCAGTTTTGAAGGTTTTTTGCCGCCGAAAAGCAAAGGGCGTAAAGATAAATTCCTAGAGATCGCTAAGGCTGAACGCACCTGTATTTTTTATGAGTCACCACACCGAATTAGCGAATCACTGCAAGATATGTTAGCTATCTTAGGGCCAGATCGTAACGTGGTGCTAGCCCGCGAGCTCACCAAAACCTTCGAGACGATTCAAGGTTTGCCGTTAGGCGAACTGATTAATTGGATTAATGAAGATGAGAACCGCAAGCGTGGTGAAATGGTGTTACTGATCCATGGTTACAGAGAAAGCGTGGACGATAGCTTGCCAGACGAAGCGTTGCGCAGTTTAGCGATTTTGACAAAAGAGCTGCCTCTGAAAAAAGCGGCCGCATTGGCGGCTGAAATTTATAACCTTAAGAAAAATGCCCTTTATAAGTGGGGGCTTGAAAACCTATCTGCTTAATTAGCCAGCGGCATCTTGATGTTTTAAATCGATGGATAATTAAACGCTTAAGCGTGAATTAAACACAGAAGTTGTTTGAGCCTAGACAGTACCTATCTTTCTCTATACAATCCGCCCTCGGAGTTGACTGGGTAGTCGCTGCTTCATTGATGTCCTTTAGCCTTGTGCTGGGGAGACTGATGGAGGGGAGGAAAGTCCGGGCTCCATAGAGCAGGGTGCCAGGTAACGCCTGGGGGGCGAAAGCCTACGACAAGTGCAGCAGAGAGAAGACCGCCGATGGCCCAATTTCTTCGGAATGGGCACAGGTAAGGGTGAAAGGGTGCGGTAAGAGCGCACCGTGCGTCTGGCAACAGTTCGTAGCAAGGTAAACTCCACCCGGAGCAAGACCAAATAGGCTTCCACATTGCGTTGCTCGCGTAAGGAAGCGGGTAGGTTGCTTGAGCCAGTGAGTGATTGCTGGCCTAGACGAATGGCTACTGCCGCGCAAGCGGAACAGAACCCGGCTTATACGTCAACTCCACCTATTGCAGACCCATCATAACTCTTGCGGTTATGATGGGTTTTTTGCTTTTTATTGACGAAAATTATTTCGTAAGCACTAAACTTAGCGCAATATCACGTGATGCCAACGTCAAGTGGTAGCGATGCGGCGTTAAATCAGTAAACTGAATACTTGCGCCGTAGCCGATTGCTATATTTCAGCTTTAGCCCGATGAGAAAACGATGACTGAACCTTTTCAACACATTTCTGTACTACTGAATGAATCCATTGATGGCCTTGCTATCAAACCAGACGGTATTTATATCGACGGCACGTTTGGCCGTGGTGGTCATAGTCGTACAATTCTCTCTAAGTTGGGTGACAATGGTCGTCTGTACAGCATAGATCGCGATCCACAAGCGATTGCTGAAGCTGGAAAAATTAACGACCCGCGTTTTACTATCATTCATGGCCCATTCTCTGGCATGGCACAATACGCTGAGCGCTACGATCTGGTCGGGAAAGTAGATGGAGTACTACTTGATTTAGGCGTTTCCTCGCCGCAGTTGGACGATGCCGAGCGCGGTTTTAGTTTCATGAAAGATGGCCCGCTTGATATGCGTATGGACCCGACGTCAGGGATCCCTGTCTCGCAGTGGCTTGCGCAAGCCGATTTGGACGACATTACTTGGGTGATTCGTGAATTTGGTGAAGACAAGCACGCGCGCCGTATTGCCAAAGCGATTGTCGCTTACCGTGAAGACGATGAAAAAGAGCCTCTGACGCGTACCAGTCAATTGGCTAAACTGATTTCAGAAGCCGCGCCGAAAAGCTTTAAAGAGAAAAAACACCCGGCTACGCGCTCATTTCAAGCATTTCGTATCTATATCAATAGTGAATTAGAAGAGATCGACACTGCAT
>NZ_NDIM01000268.1:0-2750 GCF_002241375.1 Vibrio sp. V19_P1S1T109
ATATTGAATCGTTTTTGGATATTTTACCTCAGGTAGAAAGTAGCTATCCGTTTGGTCCTGACGCGTTGGTTTTCAAAATTCGCGGTAAAATGTTTGCCTATACTTCTCAGTCGAGAGAAGAGCCGTTTGTGACATTGAAGTGCACTCCAGAAGATGGTGAAGTTCTGACCAGTGCCTTTTCCGCTATTCGTCCTGGTTATCATATGAATAAAAGACACTGGATCTCCGTTAAGTTAAACGGAGATGTTGACCAGATGATGTTAGAGGAATTATGTGAACGCTCTTATCAGCTTGTAGTAAGTAAACTGAAAAAATCAGATAGAGAAGCGCTTCAGGCTCTGTTTGTGCAAGCAAAGCTTGATTAAGCGGTATCCTTACGTTGTTCCAGTTTTTTTGCGCCACGCAGCATCGCTTCTATCAATTCTGTCGCGTTAAATTTTTCCAAAGCTTCGTGGGCTCCGACTTGGTGAGCTCTATCCAAACAGATCTCACTGGAAAGCGAGGTGTGAAGAATACAATAAGCATGGCTCAGCATTGGATCATTTTGAACCTCAAAGGCCAGTTCATATCCATCAAGGCCCGGCATTTCAATATCACTGACCAGCAAATCGATCGCACGTTGATGTTGAGCGTCTTGACGCATCAGCTCAATGGCATCAAGTCCATTTTTACAGATTTGGTAAGGGATGTTGATACTGTCTAAGGCATCTGACAATTGTTTACGTGCAATAGATGAATCATCCACCAGTAAAATACGCAATGCTTTTAATCGCTCACGTTCAATATCAGTCAGCATCGGGATCTTAGTTGATTCATACTGTGGATAAATTTTTGAAAGTAATAATTCGACGTCAAGTAACTGCACAATCTGTTTTTGATAGCGGGTTATGCCAGTGATAAAAACGTCTTTTCCCGCCACTGCAGGTGAAGACTCGATTGTTCGCCAGTCACACTCGATGATTTTTTCAATGCTACGTACCATAAACGCAACTACGGTTCGCAGGCAGTCCGTCACGATTAAGTAGCATTGTTTATATTCGCTAGGTTGAATTGCTCTAAAGCCAATGGCGGCAGCCATATCAATGACAGGTACCGTCAAGTTACGGATAGTCACCGTTCCGATCACATGGTGATGAGAATATGGGATTTGTGTCATTGGCATGTAAGGGACAATCTCTCGTACTTTCAGAGTCCCGATAGCAAAAAGCTGTTTCTGAGTGTTCAATGTGAACATCAACATGCCTTGGGATTGGTTTGCCTTACTGGGGGTTTTAGCCATAACACCTTACTCAACGTTGTTTCTTATGCTTAATACTAAACGATCTCTTACTGACGGCAATGCGTTAAATGCAAATAAACAGTATAACCGTATGTTTATTGATCTTTTGCACTCTTACATTGGGGTTGGACTCTTGAAAAGCATCCGTTACACTATTTGCAGTAGCAAATTTATTGAGAAAAATGATGGCAAGAACGGCAGCGGCTCTTCACATTTTAGTGAAGCATAAAGAACAAGCTGAAGATATTATCGCTCAGTTAAAAAAGGGAGCGAAATTTCAAACATTAGCCAGAAAATATTCTACCTGCCCTTCGGGTAAAAAAGGGGGCGATCTGGGTGAGTTTCGTCAGGGGCAGATGGTCCCTCAATTTGATAAAATCTGTTTCACTGGAGAGGTACTGACACCTCATTTGGTGAAAACCAAGTTTGGTTGGCATGTTGTAAAAGTTCTATATCGGACCTAGCCTCAATAGGGTGATTTTCTCATCAACGTTGATTTTTAAAGTAATAACCAATGAGCAGTGAATGCCACGCTTTTTCTCAAAACCAGAAGTGCGTGGTGCTTTTCATTCGTCAGGAATGACACTCGATTCTTTATCTTTTTATTCCATTACCTTTTATAGAATGGCCTACTACACCCAAACCACTTCAAGTAGTAAGGTATATAAATAAAACAGTCATTTGTTCTCATAAATAAGAATGCACAATAAATTCATGAATTAAATGGATTTATTCATTAGGTTTTTTATTAAAATGAGAGCGGGTTATTTTGAGATATTGACTTATAGTCGCTTAACGTTAGTTTTATCAAGTGAGCGGTATGATCTAGGAGTTTAAAATGAGTGAAGAAAAAAAAATTAACGTTCGATTGCTTTCTGATGTTTGTATGCAGTCTCGCTTACTTAAAGATTCGCTAGAGTCAAAGTTGCCGATTAGTATTGATATCTCTCCGCTTTGCGATACGTGGATGAATGATAACAGTCTATCATCCTATAAAATTCAATTGGTTATCATCGACTATTCTCGCGTTGATGAAAATAATTTTGCTGATTACTCAGCATTTAAACGCTTATCCTGCCCTGATGCAAAAGAAGTGCTTATTAATTGCCCGCTAGATATTGAACCTAAAATGCTCTTTAAATGGCAGAATCTTGTGGGTGTATTTTATACCAATGATCAGCTTGAATCTTTAGTTAAGGGCATGGAAAAAGTGCTTGATGATGAAATGTGGTTTAATCGAAAATTGGCTCAGGAATATATACAGCATTATCGTGCAGGTAATTCATCTATTACCTCTCAAGCTTATGCTAAATTAACGAAAAGAGAGCAGCAAATAATTAAGCTACTTGGCTGTGGTGCATCTAATATGCAAATTGCAGATGAGTTGTTTGTAAGTGAAAATACAGTAAAAACACATTTACATAATGTATTTAAAAAGATAAATGCTAAAAATAGACTTCAGGCATTATTA
>NZ_NDIM01000313.1:0-2690 GCF_002241375.1 Vibrio sp. V19_P1S1T109
GTTTTAATCATACCCATGTAGGTCGGCCTTGTACTGCTAGCTAGGCCGACATCACACGTCCGCTAAAGTATTCGTTAGCGACGATGTATTCCGTATTGCGGATCAATTCATCTTGCAGCTCAGCCCAATGGGGCTTCTCATCTACATCACCTTTTGCGCTAGGCACTACGCCTCCGACCCTTATGTTGAAAGGGGTTAGTTCTTTTGCCCAACTCTGCGTGAAACCAGAAACCATAGAATTCGCATTTTCAATTCCCGCTAGGTCATACTCATCATTTTGAGAAATGACGTTCACAATCACACCTGGTTTGTTGTTAATACGCATTCGCTCAGCACTGGCTTGACCAAAAGTGAATAAAGTTGAGGCCATCATGGCGAGCTTCTGAAGAAAGACTTCAGCTCGTTGTTCACCTATCAAGGGGGGGAGGGATGCATTTGGCCAATTATTGACCAGTACATCCGGTGCCCCATGATAGGTTTGATCAATAAAATCGAACAGCCGATGGATCGTTTCTAAAGAGTAATCTGGTGTGTGGTAATAATGAACATCCTGAGAGATCGCTTTGCAACGAGCAAAGGTTTCCATTAATCCAAATTTGTCTTGGTCACACAAAATAATTTTTGCACCTAAATGTGCGAAATGAACGGCCAGCGTGCTACCAAGCATCGAACTTGCTGAAGTGATTAATATTATTGCACTTTTTATATCCATTGGGTGCCTCACCCTATTGTTTGTTTTATTGTTGTAGCGGGATTTAGTCTCAATAGGATGGTTGATTAACTGTGGGTAGGGTGTGAATAACATCAAATTACTCAGCCTAAGCGAGCGTGGTATGTGTTTTTTTTGGTCATACTCACATTCTGATCTAGAGAATGTCGTTTTGTGTTACATACAAGACATCAAACTTGGGTGCGGATCTGATCTCGCCGGTGGGCAACGGTGAGTTGAACCGACAGATCGGCAACTAAGAGCTCAACGTTTGAGGGGGAGGCAAGATGCCTTCGCTCATGTCCTGACAGATTAAGATATACCTCTTCGGGTAAATCATGCGTATCTTCAGGCAAATAGGCGAGTACTTCAGGAGTCAAGTAGTGGCTGAGTTTCGCACTGGCGAGCCCTCCGTGATGGAAAAGCTCGGCCTGTTTTGCTGAAACAACGTAAGAGCTTTGGTCGGAACGCAGTGCTTGAGGATCCGTAAGCTCAAATCGCTTACGTAACAATTCATCGCTAGTGGGTGGGTTTTCAATACGTTCAACAGGAGTGTTGTCGCGTACATCGTTAGAAAACATCGACAGTATGAGTGCAAAGTCCGCACGGCGTCCTTGCTGAACAGCATGGCTTAGCCCCGAGCCAAATTGAAGCTCGTTTATAATACTGGCTTTATCTAATGTATGTACTTGCATTTGCCTCTCCAACCGATGCACTTTTAGCGGCGAGAAAGCAGATAACTTTAGATAAAATAACAAAAAAGCCTGCGATAAAGCAGGCTTTTCATATGACTAAATACCAATCCAAGGGGAAAAGGTTATTTTGCTAGGTTTTCTGCAACGAATGCCCAGTTAACCAGTGCCCAGAAACCATTCATGTAGTCAGGGCGTAGGTTACGGTAATCGATGTAGTAAGCGTGTTCCCACAGATCAACCGTCAGTAGCGGAGTCACACCTTCGTGAGTCAGTGGTGTGGCTGCATTTGAAGTGTTGATGATCTCTAAAGAGCCATCCGCATTTTTCACCAACCAAGTCCAAGATGAACCAAAGTTATTGATCGCTGAGTCAGTGAATTTTGCTTTAAAAGCTTCAAAAGAACCAAATGCGGCGTTGATTGCGTCTGCAACGGCACCTGTTGGTTCGCCACCTGCATTTGGTGCAAGGCAGTGCCAATAGAAGGTGTGGTTCCAAATTTGAGCTGCGTTATTAAACACGCCACCAGTTGAAGTCTTGATGATCTCTTCGAGAGATTTACCTTCAAATTCAGTGCCAGGAATAAGGCCGTTAAGCTTCACAACGTAAGTGTTGTGGTGCTTACCGTGGTGGAAATCTAGTGTTTCGGCTGAAATGTGTGGTTCTAGAGCGTCTTTAGCGTAAGGCAAAGCTGGTAATTCGAATGACATTGCTCGATTCTCCGTTGTGTAGAAAGAGTGAAAGTCTCTTTCAGTAGCTTCCAGATATTATAATGATATTCGTCGATACGACTGACTTGAAGGTATTTTAGCAAGTTTTTACTTTATTAAAAGTCCTAATATTGAAAATTGTTGTATAGGCAGGATATCCATAAATAATATGTGCTTTTTATTCTCTATTAATGATTTAGAATGTCAGTAACAAACCGCACTATCCCATTAAGAGGAAGCAATGGAAACTATTGATAAAATTAAACAGCAACTTAAAGAAAATGCCATTCTGCTATACATGAAAGGCTCTCCTAAGCTACCAAGTTGCGGATTCTCTTCTCAAGCTGCGCAGGCTTTGATGGCTTGCGGTGAGAAATTTGCTTATGTGGATATTCTGCAAAACCCAGATATCCGCGCTGAGCTGCCTGTATACGCACAGTGGCCTACTTTTCCACAATTGTGGATTGAAGGTGAGTTGATTGGTGGTTGTGACATCATTATCGAAATGTTCCAAAAAGGCGAACTGCAACCTTTAGTGAAAGAAGCCGCTGCACGTGCAGGCAATGAAGAGTAATACTG
>NZ_NDIM01000310.1:0-2678 GCF_002241375.1 Vibrio sp. V19_P1S1T109
TGGATTACCGTTTGGATCCTTCACCGTGGCCGTAACACTGTTCTGATCACTGCCGTTCGCAGGTTGACCATTGGTACCGACTGTAAACGCGGTTAATACTGCCTTGGCACTGTCAGCAACAAAAATTACCTCTACCTCCTTCGACTCACCATCGTAAGTCGCCCTAATCGTCGCTTTACCCGCTTTTTTACTAGTAACTTTCGCTGTCGCCTTACCGTCTGTATCTGTCGTTACCTTTGTCTCAATCAAGGTTACATCACCGCTGATAACATCAAAAGTAATCGCTTCGCCTGCCACAAGGTTATCATTCGCATCTTTCAAGGTCACTCGAAGCTCGTTCGTTGCCTTACCATCGGCCTTCTCGCCATCCTTGACAACAACAAAGCTTGAGTTCACTCCATTAATGTTAGCGGTGGTTGGGTCTGCCAAAAACGTTACATACGCATCACGGCTGCCACTGCTATGCATAGCGGTAACGGTAACTGTTTCTGCAACTTTGTTGCTCAATCTAAAGATGGCCCGACCACTAGAATCAGTTGTTGCTGTGAGTGGTGACGCCGCTTGTCCTGAGCCGTTTAGTGTAAAGCTAATTGTCTCTCCTGCCACAGCGTTATCGTTAGCATCTTTCAAGGTCACTCGAAGCTCGTTCGTTGCCTTACCATCGGCAATCGCATCATTTACTGTTACTTCATATTTAGAATAAGTATTTTGTTGATCAAAGCTACCGCCCCTCGGAGGCTCAAACCTAATTCGCAGTGGGCGAGTTTGATACGAGCTTCCATCTTTTAGTGTTGCAACGTAGGTCAACTCATAAAAATTGTCAGTCGCGCTACTCGCATACTTAATATCATGATTAAATTCTTTGACAAACTGAGTAGGTACGGAGCTATTAGCTCTTAGAGCACCCGACGATGCCAATACACCAGTACCAGTAAGAAATGGTACGGCACTACCAGTATAAGAAAGCTGCTTAATATCTGATGAATTAGATAACTGAACGAATTCTGCAGTATTACGAGTCACCCCCGAAGAAATCGTTACCTCACCTTCACCAACCAACTCGATAGAGAAAGGCGTTTTACGGTACTCAAGTACAATATCGTGATTTCTCTGGACAAAAGATGTTTTCTGCTGGTAGTCATGGCCCCTTGTCCCTTTTATGTAAGCAGGGTCAAGTTGCTTAGATAAACTCTCACCGAATATGTACTGAAAGCCGAGATTGGCTGAATAGTCCGAACCGGTAGCACTATCATATTTATGAGATATACCAAAACTTATCATCGGAATTGGGCTGTAATCTAACGATACTCCAATTTGATAAGGGCTCGAGGTAGGATTCTCACCTCTTTCATTTTCAACATGATTGCCAAATTGTTGCTCATAACTCAAGTTAGCACTAAGCCAGGGATAAGAAGGTAAATAACCTGATACTCCAACATCCAGTCCATAGGCAGGGCGCTCCTGAAGACTCATATCGTCAAGTGTTGAAAATGTATCCGGCGAGGCTACCCATGCAGAAAGAGGGAAATAATAGTTAGTGTAGAAGCTATATGCCTCATGCCACAACTCACCACCAATACTTGCTCGTTTATGACCTCGTTCCAAATCATAGTCATAAAACGTATTTACGCCGTACATAAAATCGTCTACTTTAGTACGATACCCAATACCAGCGTGGACAAAATCTCTACCGTTGTAACGGCCCTTATCGTTCAAAACAAAACCAGGTTGAACAAACACAAAATCTTTGTCATTACTGTATAGCGGTACCAAAGCTTCAAGCTCACCTTTAATGCCAGACGTACTCACACTTAATGAACTACGAACAACACCGTTAATGCTTTCCAAAGAAGACTCGAGCGACTCGTTTAAATACTGATTAGCATATTGTTCGAAGCTGCCCTGAACTTGGCGTTTCAAATACCCTTCAACTTCTTCTCCGAAATCGGAGTCATCTTTGCCATCCAAAGCCATAAGCAAGCCTAAAGCCTGCTGTCCAACCGTATCACTAAGCGATGATGCTTGATTATTAGTAGGAGTAACCCCTTTTAAATCAGACAAAGGGAGTGAATTGAGAACGGCTACCGGTTGAAAATCACTCTTGATGGTTGAAGCAACTTGCCCATCCGTCTGTCCCACCCAAGACCAAATGAAAGCCTCACTTACATACGTCCTAGCTTCATCTAGGTACTGTACCTTATCGACGTCATTTGGGACCCGCAGCATAAGCCGATAGCGATTAACTTTCTCATCTTGCCACACAAAAAGATTTGAAGTACCGAAGTGCTTTGTAATTATATTGACTAAAGAAGTGTCTGGTGGCTCAACGCCATCAAATAAATGGATAAAGTCAATACCAATTGAATTAATACTATCAATAAATTCAATTGGCACTGAACTAACGGAACGTGTGTCTTTTTGAATGTACAAGCCATCATTAACCTCATGCTCAAAGTAAGAATTAGAAAAGGCTTGAATAGGAATAATAAATGACAAAAAAATTGACAAATACCGATATAACATTTTATCTACCGTTATGTTGCTGCATTTGAAAGTGATCAAGATGGACTAAGAATTTTCACCTGTCACCTTGGCGTTTTTATATCCTTATTAACTAATACAAACACTAACCTGATTTGGATAGGAATGTAATCCCTGAATTTCACACAATGTATGAA
>NZ_NDIM01000287.1:0-2674 GCF_002241375.1 Vibrio sp. V19_P1S1T109
AATACTTATACTATTTTTGGTTTACCTCCTACTCCTATTGCGATGGCGGGGGAAGCTTCAATCAAAGCGGCATTAAACCCAGAGCAGAGCAATTATTTGTATTTTGTTGCCAGTGGCTCTGGTGGACACGTTTTTTCTAAAACATTGAATGAACATAATCGCGCTGTTCGCGCTTATTTAAAACAGTTAAGAACCCAGTCATGAATGCTAAGTTTATTGTTGTAGAAGGTTTAGAAGGCGCAGGAAAAAGCACTGCTATTCAATCCATTAGAGAAACACTTATTGAGTTCGGCGTGACAAATATCACTCATACTCGTGAGCCGGGTGGAACTGTTTTAGCAGAAAAAATGCGCGCCTTAGTCAAAGAAGAGCATGAAGGTGAAGTGCTTCAGGATATGACTGAGCTGTTATTAATGTACGCCGCTCGTGTTCAATTGGTTGAAAATGTGATTAAGCCTGCACTTGCGGCTGGTTCGTGGGTGGTTGGTGATCGCCATGATATGTCCTCTCAAGCCTACCAAGGTGGTGGGAGGCAAATTCCGCTAGAAACGATGCAAAACCTTAAAAAGGTAACGCTAGGTGATTTTAAGCCAGATTTTACTCTCTATTTGGACCTAGATCCGAGCATCGGTTTAGAAAGAGCCAGAGGTCGAGGTGAGCTTGATCGTATCGAAAAAATGGATATTGGTTTTTTTGAGCGCACGCGTGAACGTTACCTTGCCCTAGCTAAGGAAGATAAAAGCGTGGCCGTGATTAATGCTGAACAAACAATAGAAGCGGTGGCATTCTCTATCAAAGCAGCGTTAAACCAGTTTCTAGAAACCAATATGCTAGAGAGAAACTAGGGCTAAACATTGAGTAACAAATTGATGATAAATGATCTGTATCCTTGGTTAGCAGGCTATTGGCTTCAGTGGCAAACCAGCCTCAATAACCAGCAGTTCCCTGCGGCGAGCTTACTCGTTTCTCCCTCAGGGCTGGGCGCTGAACGGCTCATTGAGAAGTTGAGTGCAGCAGTGATGTGTTCGCATGGCCATTCAGAAGCGTGTGGGTTTTGTCATAGCTGCGAATTGATGAAGTCTGGTAGTCACCCTGATTTTCATCTGATCTCGCCTGAAAAAGAGGGGAAGGCGATTACCGTTGATCAAATTAGGCAATGCAATAAGTTGGCTCAAGAATCGGCGCAGCTTTCTGGTGCTCGCTTTATCGTTATTAATCCCGCCGATTCCATGAATGAATCAGCAGCGAATGCACTGCTCAAAACGTTAGAAGCTCCGGGGCGCAATTGTTTTTTCTTACTTGTCGCCTCTCGTATCAACCCATTACTCCCAACCATTATCAGTCGCTGTCAAAAAACGGTGCTGACACCACCGAGCAGTGAACAAGTCTCGCATTGGTTAAGTGAACAGACATCGCAACCTGTCCCTCCTTATGCGGCGCATTTAAATGGTTATTCACCACTAAATACGTTGGCGTTTATTCAATCGGGAGAGTTAGCAAAATATCAGGCTTTTGAGCAAAATATTGCTCATTGCTTAACCGATACTAGTGCCGATATTTCCGCTTGTGTGAAGCAGATTAATGAGGCACCTACCCAATATTTGGCTTGGTTGTGGACCATGTTGACCGATACGCAAAAGGTACAATTTGGCGTGGTTGAACAGCAGCAGCTTCCTATTAGCCTTCGATTAGCAAAACAGATCAGCTACCCAGTACTTTATCGCCAAACCAAGGCATTAACTCGTTTGATGGAAGAACTAAAGACGTTTAGTGGGCTCAATAGCGAGCTACTGATCAGCGATTGGCTATTTAACTTTAATGATGAGAAAACATGTTTGTAGATTCGCACTGCCACTTAGATAAACTTGATTACGATACGCTCCATATCGATGTTGCTGATGTAGTAGAAAAAGCTCGTCAAGCCAATGTTAAGCAATTGCTTTCTGTTGGCGTAACGCTGGATTCTTTTGAACCAATGTTAGAGCTTATTCAGCCCTTTGATAATGTTCATGCTTCTTGTGGTGTTCATCCACTTGACGTTGAAAGCCATTTTGAATTGACCCGCTTCCATCAATACGCGAGTCATCCCAAAGTGGTGGCGATTGGCGAAACGGGGCTAGATTATCACTATCAACCGGAAACGGCTGAATTACAGAAGTTACGGTTTTCACAGCACATTGAAACCGCCGTTGCCCTTAACAAACCTTTGATTATTCATACACGAAATGCCCGGGCTGATACTCTTGAAATGCTCCGTAATGGTGGGGCAGAAAGGTGCGGTGGTGTTATCCATTGTTTTACTGAAGATCTTGCCTTTGCACAAGCCGCTATGGAGCTTGGCTTTTATATTTCTATCTCAGGAATTGTCACGTTTAGACAAGCGACAGAATTGAAAGAAGTTGTGAAGGCGCTGCCCTTGGAACGCTTGCTGATTGAAACTGATTCCCCTTATCTTGCGCCGGTTCCACACCGTGGTCAGCAAAATCAGCCGGCCTACGTTGTTGAGGTTGCTGCTTATATCGCACAGCTAAAAAATCTGTCATTAAAAGAAATTGAAGAAAAAACGACCGAAAATTACCAAAATCTTTTTTTGCGACGGAAAGTTGAATTGTCGTGAGAAATGCGTGTAAGACGGCGTTTTTTATCAAGTTAGCGTGATAATTAACAACTTATT
>NZ_NDIM01000346.1:0-2661 GCF_002241375.1 Vibrio sp. V19_P1S1T109
ACACATTTGCAATGGTTGTTTTTTGTTTTATATCAGGCATGATCATTGAAATTTTCATCTCTGGAATGACCTTCGAACAGTCGCTAGCATCACGTACACTGTCTATCCCAGTGAATATCGCAATAGCATGGCCTTATGGCGTATTTCGTGACTTTATTTTGCGCCAGGGACGTCAATGGTCTGAGACTGGCTTAATGAAGAATGTCTCGGATTTGGTTGCTTACGTTCTATTTCAATCTCCTGTCTATGCCACCATTCTATGGGCTGTAGGCGCATCTACAGAGCAGATCATAACCGCAGTATCAAGCAATGCCATTGTGTCGTGTGGAATGGGCGTTCTCTATGGCTATTTTTTAGATATGTGCCGTCGTTGGTTCCGTGTCCCGGGCTATCATCGTAGCGCCTAACCGTGACACTCACTGAAGAAAGGCTTGTATTGAATTGCATCAAATAAGTCAATAAGTAGTCAAACGAACCAAAGTGGTGGGCTTTTTTATTATTTTGGCTTGACCTAATCCCATAGAATCATTAAATTAGCGCCTCGTTAGCCAAATGTGCTAACCACAATATAATTTGGTGAGTTGTCCGAGTGGCTTAAGGAGCACGCCTGGAAAGTGTGTATACGGCAACGTATCGAGAGTTCGAATCTCTTGCTCACCGCCACATTCAAGTTTAAAGACGTCTCAGGACGTCTTTTTTCTTATCTAAAGGTTATTAAAATCAATGAGATACGGTTTCTTAGCGTTCCATAAAGTGTCGTAAAAGCGCTTGTCTAGAGTAATACCTAAAGTAATACCCAGTATTCCGACTTGATGCTAGTATTACTTTTGAGCACTAAATCAGGTATTACTTTGTTGTCATTTCCCCTATCAGTTCGATCTTTAACTTGATGTAAGTTAAGCAGTTATCGACCAAAAGTAATACCTAGATTTTTCGAAAATTGAGCTTTGTTCAGGTATTACTTGAGGGATCAAAATGACGAATAATCTCACGGCTAGGCAAATCCAAACGGCAAAGCCCAAAGATAAGCTCTATCGCTTATCTGATGGCGGCAATCTCTACTTCTGTGTGCGTACAAGCAATTCACGTTCTTGGCAGTTTCGTTATAAACGACCTGGTCAGGACAAAATCACTTATCTTTCCTTTGGTACTTATCCAGATATGTCATTGGCAGAAGCGCGAGAGAAAGCGCTAGAGGCTCGAAAGATGCTTGCGGATGGTATTGATCCTCAGTTGGCCAAAGAAGAGCAAAAAGCCAAAGTTATTGTTGAGCAAAATGCGACGTTCAAGTTTGTCGCTGAGCAGTGGAAGGCTACGAAAGAAGGGCAGATAAAAGAGAAGACTCTCAATGGTAACTGGCGCAAACTGGAGCTCTATGCTTTTCCCAAGCTAGGTACGATACCCGTTAGCAAAATTACGGCGCCTATTGCGATAGCGGCGTTGCGTCCCGTTGAAACACAAGGTTTACTAGAAACCGTAAAACGTACCGCCCAACTGATGAACGAGATCATGAACTATGCTGTAAACAGCGGTGTGATTCATTCTAATCCACTATCTGGTATCCGTGACGTATTCAAGAAGCACAAAGTAGTGCACATGAAAGCGTTACAGCCGCATGAAATGCATGAGCTTATACGCACCGTTGCTACAGCGAATATACAGCACGTGACGCGATTTTTAATTGAATGGCAGCTTCACACGATGGTGCGACCTAATGAAGCCTCTGGTGCTCGTTGGGATGAAATCGACATAGCAAATCGACTATGGATCATCCCGAAAGAACGAATGAAGATGAACCGCGAGCACCTAGTGCCTCTAACAGACCAAACAATGGCTATTCTTGAAGCGATTAAGCCTATCAGTGGTCATAGAGAGTTTGTTTTCCCATCCAGTCGCAATCCGAAGGTACCTACCGATTCAGAAACGGCCAATAAAGCGTTGAGCCGAATGGGATTCAAAGATAGAACTACTGCGCATGGTCTTCGTGCTTTGGCTAGTACCACTCTTAATGAACAGGGTTTTGAGCCTGATGTCATTGAGGCAGCGCTTGCTCATACTGATAAGAATCAAATACGTAAAGCATACAACCGTACAGATTATTTAGATTCACGACGTAGGTTAATGAGCTGGTGGAGTGAGCATATCGAAAAATCGAGCTACGGAAGCTATAGTGTTGCTGGTGCTGGGTACTTACATTTAATCAAGGCTTAGATATCCATCGAATCTAAATAAAATCAGGCATATGTCATATCTGTGATATTAACTTACACAGAGAGGTATCTATGCCTAATACCGCGATTCGATTGATCCGTTTAAGCGAAGTTCTAGCCATGACGGGACTGTCTCGTTCCAGTATGTACCGTTCGATTGAAGAAAAGCAGTTTCCAGAACAAGTTCAGCTTGGTGGGCGTGCTGTTGCTTGGGTTGAGAGTGAGGTGCAAGAGTGGATATCCCAAAAGGTGGAAAGCCGGAACTCACATTGAAGTTGGAGAGCTTAGTGCTCTCCGTACTGCATTAGTCTCTCGATTAAATCGATTTTATTAAGTTTTTCTTTTTTAATCGCTTCCTTGATTTCGTTGACATTAGCTAGCCATCGTTCAGCCATAAAGGAAACTAGTTGGTTAACTGGTAAATCAAACTCGACAGATAACTGTTTTAAAT
>NZ_NDIM01000357.1:0-2644 GCF_002241375.1 Vibrio sp. V19_P1S1T109
GGTGAATATATGACGGACTCACACTTATTGGACGAACATGGTCAACCCAGATTTTTTGGCTTTAACAATAAACGCAATAAAGAAAAAGCATTGAAAGCGCTTCAAGGAATTCTTTCAGGCGTTAGTGCCGATAGGGTTTTAAATAGTACTGAAGTACTTTTCTTAGATACTTGGCTGCGCACCGACTCCCCTATTAAAAACGATGGTGACTTTCTCGATTTAAGAGATTTAATTGAGGATATATTAGAAGACGGTGTCATTGAACCTGATGAATTAGAAGACCTACACAATTTGATTAATGATGTTCTGACTTATGGTTTCAAGGATGGCTTGCAAACTGACGGAATGATTAATCAACTTCTTGGCTTCTTACAAGGCTTAACGGCCGACGACACTCTCAATGATAAGGAAATATTAGCCCTCAAACGACTGATTGAATCGAATGATGATGTTATATCTTCTTGGCCCGGCGATGTCATTCATGAGCGTTTAATTCAGGTACTTGAAGATGGCATCATTGACGATCAAGAAAAGCAAGAATTGCTAGTCATGTTTAAATCTATCTGCGGTCAACAATTTACTGATTCTGGCTGTGCTGAATGTTTCGCTACAGATTACTTTTCTGATGATATTGAGCTTGAATCGGTTAATGGCTTACGTGTTTGTTTTACTGGTAAGTTTTTTTCTGGCAATAGAAAACATATCGAAAGCCAAGCTAAAACTAACGGTGTATTAGTCTGCTCTGGTGTCAATAGAGATTTGGACATTCTTGTTATTGGTTCTATGGCAAGCAGAGACTGGATTCACACTAGTCACGGCAGAAAAATTGAATCAGTAATTAATAATCGCCGCACTGGTTTTAAAACACATATTGTCACTGAAAAAGCTTGGCTTTCGCTTATTTGCTAGGGGTTCTACATGCAATACAAATTTATCTTATTACTATCTTCAGCGTTTTTATTTGGATGCGGCGATAACAATTCCACACCTGACTTTAAGGTAAACGCTACTACTGCGACTAATTTTCCTTATACGTTAGAAAATCAGCCTGCTGTATCAGTAGCCATAAAACAGGATGGAGATAACTTTTGTGAAGTTACTCTATTTAGAAACAATGTCCGCGAGGGCTATTCCGCTACGCTTTCTCAAAAAAGCTCTGGCGAACTCAGTTCTAGTTGCTATTGGAAAGGCGCATATTTCACTCAATCATCTAAACATCCGACAATTGCTCAAATTACGGTTGAATCTCTAGATGAAAAGACACAAACAGCGGTACTTAAAACAACGCTAAAACTAGTGAACAACAAAACCTTGAAAGACTACTTTGAATTGAAAGATATTCAATTTTCTATTTCAGGCGTTCAGTATGTGAACTTAACAACCATGCCAAGCAATTAACGATTCACATAATGTCAGTTCGCAACTTAAAAGACGGCAGCAAAAAACCTTGGCTTTGTGAGTGCTACCCACAAGGCCGCAATGGTAAACGCGTTCGTAAACGCTTCGCCACTAAAGGTGAAGCGAATGCTTATGAAAACTTTGTGATGCGCGAAGTGGATGATAAGCCGTGGATGGGTGGAAAAGCTGACCGCCGCAGTTTGTTAGATATGATTGATTTGTGGCAGGAACGCCACGGCCAATCACTGGCGAACGCCAAGCAAACATATAACCGCTTGATGGTTATCTGCAATGGTTTGGGTGACCCATTTTATACTAAACTAACCGCGAATATGTTTACTGAATATCGGAGTAAACGTATTGCCGGGGAAATTGCGGATTTAAATAACAAGAAAACAGCGGTTTCATTTAGCACATGCAATCACGAACAAGCCATTTTCAATTCTATGATCAGTGAACTGCAAAGTATGGGGGAATGGAAAGGTGAAAACCCGTTGGCAAATGTTCGACAGTTCAAGCTGCATGAAAGTGAAATGGATTTTTTATCGATTGATGAAATGCAAAGTTTGATTGCAGCAGCAGAAAGCCATTCACACCCCGACTTACACAAGTTCATTAAGTTATGTTTAGCAACTGGCGGCAGGTTCAGAGAAGTAGCGCGCTTAACGGGTTCACAAATCAATAGCTATGACGCATTCCATAATAATGGTGATGCGATTAAAAAGCACACGGTGACGTTTACGCAAACAAAGGGCAAGAAAAATAGAACAGTTCCGATCGGCAAGGAAGAGTTTGAACTGATTTACACTGGCGACCATGGCCCCTTATTCAGTATCAGCTATGCCACGGTTCAACGCTTCATTGCAGCTCAAGTGCCCAGGCTAAACCGCCAAGCCGCGCACGTTCTTCGCCACACTTACGCTTCATACTTCATGATGAACCGAGGCAATATTATTACGTTACAACGCATCTTAGGTCACAGTGATATTAAGTTAACCATGCGCTATTCGCACTTATCACCTGACCACTTAGAAGAGGCAGTAAACAAAAGCCCAATAGCCATGCTACGCAACAAAAATGGCGACTAACCGCCGCCAAAAAGTGGCGACAAAATGGCGGCGAATTTTATTTATATGTGCGAACATATGCGGATATTTGCGGCTTGATGTTTTTTAACACATTGAATTAAAGCCACAAAGCCAAGCACAGCAAGGTTTCAAAGGTATCGGAGAAAATACGAATTGTT
>NZ_NDIM01000101.1:0-2634 GCF_002241375.1 Vibrio sp. V19_P1S1T109
AATTTGAGTCCTGAGTCCTGAGTCCTGAGCCACGGAGAGGCTGTTATGTTAGAGAGCGACAAAAAGGTGATCTACCCTTTATGTATTTCAATTATTACCTTAATGATGACAGCGTCAGTCATCTCATTACTCTACATTAATCAAAAGAATCATATTGTCATGTTGTTTGATAGCCACGCTGAACATCAAGCAAGCATATTAGACACGTTGGTTGGAAATGATGTCAGTTTTATTGGTTCGGCTGCCAATTTTTTGCATGCTACCGAGGGGGGTAATGTGCAAGGATTTGACGTTTTTGCCCATGGGGTTATGTCAACATCCTACAGCCTTATCGGTTTGCAATGGTTAGCGAAAGTAACGAAAGATGATGCTGACGAATTTGTAACATTAATGAGGGATCGTTTGCCTCAATTTGAGTTATTTACAGTACCTAAAGCGGGTCAAAAGGTGATTGGATTTTCTGAAGAGAATGAACAACCCGTTTATGTTCTGAGTGATATTTATCCTCAAACCAAAAGTAACCTTGAATTGCTCGGTTTCTATTCGCTACGCCCTCGCTTTCAAAGAATTGCTGCACATATTGAGAGTACGGGGCTACCAGCTATATCCGATAAGGTCCGCCTATTGCAAGATGGCATAGAAGCACACCACAAAAAGGATGGATTATTGGTATATCATCCCGTTTTTAACTACAACAAACAGGAAATGATTGGTGTGGTAGTGGGTGTTATTCGACTCTCTACTTATTTTGATGGATTGGTGAGCCGCACGGCATCCGATCATCGATTGTATATGAAAGTAACCGATCTCGGATTTGATGCCGAAGATGATCCGATTCTATTCCAAAGCCCAGATTGGGATTCAATCAAAGGCATCGAAATAGAGAAACGCTTATCTCTGCCTAACCGTGATTGGAAAATTGATTTTAAGTTCTCAGAACCAATAGCGAGCAACATACAGTGGATTTTAGTGGCGCTCAGCGTCGGTGGTTTAATTATTTCGATCTTGTTAGGTTATGTTGTCTATTTGTTGATGAGAGAAAAACTTCATCTTAGCGAGATGCTAGAAGAACGTACTGAAGAACTGCGCTTTTTAGCGGACCACGATAGTTTGACTGGGTTGTATAACCGACGTGCATTCGGACGTTTACTGCAAGAGAACGTCTTACAGAAAAAAGCTTTTTCGTTGGTAATGTTTGATGTCGATGATTTTAAACTGATTAATGACAACCATAGTCACATTGCAGGCGATGAGATGCTAATACATATCACAACGGTTATTTCACGTCATATGGGAAATAATGATGTTTTAGCTCGGTTAGGTGGGGACGAATTTTGCATTATTTGTGAATTGTCAGAACTTCAACCTTTGCAGTGTTATTTAGAAACGTTACGAGCGGCCGTTGAATCAACCGGATATGAGTTCATGGATGAGGTGCTGTATTGCACGCTCAGTATTGGGGCGGCGATCAATCATACTTATGATCAAGAGTCTTTATTACATTTGGCAGACAGCAAGTTATACGAAAGCAAAGAAAATGGTCGCAACCGAGTTTCAATCGCCCAATAACTGTCCGAACGAAAGGGCGAGAGTCGAGTTTTTGAGAGGAGTCGAGTAAGATAGCGTTCTTTGACCACTTATATTTAAAGGATACGCCTGAACAATGAACTATAACCGAGTTGTCTGCTTCGATTTAGAAATGTGCTGCTGGAATGAAAATGGGGTTGGGACAACGGGTGAAATCATTGAAGTGGGTTTAGCTGAAATTGATGTGCAGTTGGGCACGATTGTGAAGCGCGCTCAATATTATGTCAGGCCAGAGCAAGACGAAATTTCGCTGTTTTGTAGTGAGTTAACCGGGATAACTCCGCGTAAAATTGAAAAACAGGGGCGACCACTCGCGGGTGTCATTCAATCAATGGTCAAGAACTTTGGCGGCCCAAACAAGATTTATGTTTCGTGGGGGCGTGATGACCAAATTTTAGCTAAAGAGTGTGAGCAGAAGGGGATCGTTATGCCTTTTAGCGAGTTCATCAACCTAGCAACGCTTTACCGTATTCAGCAGAGAATGAAAGAAAAACGTATTGGTCACCGCGCCGCACAAGAAGCGCAAGGCATTGAGTGGGAAGGGCGACAGCACTCCGCTTATGTTGATGCCTACAACCTTGCGAAATTGGCGTTAACGATGTTGTAATCCGCTCTATTTTTGAGCGGAAAGTTTAGCGCGGATAAATTCACTGTGGTCGACATACAATAATTCTGCCGCTTTGCGGATCACCGCCTCTTCGAGTGGGTCTATCTCACCGTCCGCGTGCGCCACTTGCCACATCGCCTTGATAAGTTCATATCGCGTATCTTGTGAGAGCTCGCGTAATTGTGAAGTGAAATCATACAATGAAGCTGACTGTTTGACGCTTTGTTCTGCCCGAATGAGCAGTTCCGTAGTTTCTGTATCATCTAACGCTAATAGTCGTTTAACTAATTGAAACTTAGCGTCATTTTCTCGTGTGTCAATTTGATGATCGGCTCCTGCCACTTCTCTAAGCAAACAAGCAATCGCTAGGTTGGGGTTAGTGTTGGAGCGCTGGCCTAAATCTTCTCCGTCCAAGAGTTGCTTGAATAGCGATGTAATGG
>NZ_NDIM01000243.1:0-2623 GCF_002241375.1 Vibrio sp. V19_P1S1T109
CTTACACACTATCAAAAAGAGCAAAAAATATGCAACAACACTAATTGTTACAAAAATGTAGAGTTTAACTTTATGCGCGATTTCTAACGCTGTACTCCTCTTGGGGTTTCATTAAAATGTCGCTTATATTCTCGACTAAACTGAGATGCGCTGGCATAACCAACTAAGCGAGCGGCATCGTTCACACGCTTGCCTTCCACACGAATCAGCTCTTTCGCTCTGTTAAGCCTGACTTTTTTTAAATATTGTAAAGGAGATTCTAACGTCACCAGCCTAAAGGCGTGGTGAAACGCCGAAACACTCATATTGGCTTCTTCGGCGAGCAACTGAACGGTAATGGACTGATCATATTCTTGATGTACTTTACTCAACGCTTTGGCTATCCGGGCGTAGTGCCCTTCTTGATGAGCGAGATCAAAAAGCACATAACCGTGCTCGCTGGTTAATGCCCGAAACACAATCTCCTCGACTAAGCTTTCGCCAAGCACTTTAGCTTCAAGATCATCAACCAATGCAGACATCAAACGAATCGCACTTGCTTGCATCTTTGCGCCCATTTCTACTGATTTCAGCCCGCATTTTGATTTGTCTATGCAATCAGATAAAAAACCAGAAGCCTCAAGTCGATCAACCTGTTTAAGGAGAAGTGAGTGATCGATATTAATAGTCAAGCCCAATAACGGTTCACTTTCTGACGCAAAAGCTTCGCACTCAAGTGGTAAAGGTACCCCAACAACCAAGTAATCATTAGGGCCATAATTTACGGGTTGGCTACCAATATGAATGCGTTTATGTCCTTGCCCCAACAATATGATACCGGATTGATACACAAGGGGTTGTCTACCATTACCGCGGCTGCTGCGATAAAACAATACGCTCGGCACTGCCGTTTGGTGAATACCTTCCAAATGATCTAAAGATTGTTTTTCAATGTATTGCTGCATCAGTTGCGCCAGTTTACTCATAATGCCCCCTTATCAAAACTGAAGGAAGAATACGACAATTAGAGAATTAGGCAATTAATTTCGAGAAATTGGTCTATATTGACTGGATAATTAATACTAATATGCACATCGTAAAACACTGCCTTGGAGGCGCCGCCTCCTTTTCTATAAGCAAAGGTGAGAATAATGAAATTTACTTATGTTAACCCTACTCTAATTCACTTCGGCCAAGGCCAAATCTCGGCGATCAGTCAGGCGATTCCAACTGACCAAAAAGTACTGGTGATCTACGGTGGCGGTTCGATCAAAAAAAATGGTGTTTATGACCAAGTCGTGAGTGCACTCACTGACCACCAATGGATCGAGTTTTCAGGTGTAGAAGCAAACCCAACCAAAGAAACCTTAGATAAAGCGGTTGCTATCGTCAAAGAACAGGACATCGACTTTATTCTTGCCGTGGGTGGTGGTTCGGTTATCGATGGTTCAAAATACGTTGCCGCGGCGGCTAAGTATGATGGGGATGGCTGGGACATCATGGTGGGTAAACATCAAGTTACTGAAGCTACGCCTATCGGTGCAATTCTGACTCTGCCAGCAACCGGTTCTGAATCCAACATGGGTGCGGTCATTACCAAAGCACAAACACAAGACAAATTGGCCTTTATGGCTCCAGCGGTACAGCCTAAGTTCGCAGTGCTTGATCCAGATGTAATGAAATCACTGCCTGAGCGCCAGTTGATCAACGGTATTGTTGATGCTTGGGTACACGTCTGTGAGCAATATTTAACCTTGCCAACCAATGCAATGGTTCAAGACGGCTATGCCGAAACTTTACTTAAAAACTTGCTGGTATTGGGTCAACAATATGACCAGCGTGATAATGATGGATGGCGAGCAAACCTGATGTGGACAGCGAACCAAGCACTAAATGGCCTGATCGGTACTGGCGTTCCACAAGATTGGGCGACTCATATGATTGGTCACGAGTTCACCGCATTATGGCATGTTGATCACGCCCGTTCGCTAGCGATTGTGCAGCCTTCCCTACTGCGCAATCAACTTGAGAACAAACGCGCTAAACTTGAGCAAATGGGCAAAAATGTCTTTGGACTCAATCAAACTAGCGATCTTGCCTTACGCACAATCGATGCGATTGAAGCCTTCTACCACAGCTTGAATGTTCCAACTCAATTTGCGGATCATAACAGTAGCAAACAAGCGGCCATAGACGCAGTTATCGCTCAACTGAACGCACATGGAATGCTTGTTTTGGGTGAACAGCAAGCCATCACGCTTGAAAAATCACGGGAAATTTTGGAACAAGCTATCATTTAGCCTCATTTTTTAGACGAGTGAATAGTGATTTCCACATTCCAATAGCATAGATTCAGCTACATCAAGCAGCGCAATTGAGCGCTGCTTTTTTTGTACTTTTTTTGTATTGGATACTTTATGTAGCGGCCTTTCATTACCATGCCAGCATTATCAAACTGATCCACCACCTAAAATTGAAAAACTAATAACGACTTTTAAAGTCATCCTTTTCTAAACCATGTTTTTTCATTCGTAAGTAGAGCTTTTTACGCGGTACTTGCAGATAATTTGCGGCATCAGCGACGCGACCAGAATGGAGAAATAATGCATCTTCAATAATTTGCTTTTCGTAATCATCCACCAAA
>NZ_NDIM01000339.1:0-2576 GCF_002241375.1 Vibrio sp. V19_P1S1T109
TAGCAAATGCACCTATGGTTGGTTGTTTATCAATCTGCGACGCGACTATGGGTAAATTGGTGTGGAAAGTTTTGAGTGATTGATTCTCTACATTTCGTTGAATCGCGGGGAATACGATCTCTTGAGCGGCTGTAATTTGACCTGCAATTACCACTTTTTGTGGGTTGAACAAGTTAATGGTCATCGCAATGGCTTTACCGAGTTGATTACCCACTCGAATTAAGCTCTGTTTTGCTAGCTCATCACCGAGATTGGCGTGCTCACATACATCATTGATGGTAATGCTCTCTATATTCGCTAGGCTAGATTCATAGCCCTGAGCAATCAGTTTTTTAACACGAGATATAATAGCCGGGTTTGCGGCTACCGTTTCTAAACAGCCGAAATTTCCGCATTGACACTGTTCGCCGAGTGGGTCGATTTGGATATGACCAATTTCACCTACGTTACGGTTATAGCCTAGGAATACTTGACCATTGACGATAATGCCAGCCCCAGTTCCTCGGTGAACGCTGACTAGGATAGAGTCTTGACAGTCTTTGCTGGCACCAAAATAATGTTCGGCAAGCGCCATACCGCGCACGTCGTTGCCAACAAAACATTCAACATGAAAATTATCACGAATGATGTCACCTAAAGCGAGTGCATCAATAGCAATGTTGGGCATGTATTCTACGACACCCGTTTCTGGGTTGACTAAGCCGGGTAGGGCAATACCAATGGCAATGAACTGTTCGATTCGCTCTTGCTGTTGTTTGATAAAGGTATTGAGGTGGAAAAGGAGTCCCTCAATTAATTGTGTTTGGTGAGAATAGTGAAACTCGTGATAGTCCGACGCGAGTTCTTTGCCCCCTAAATTATACAGGCTGAGCTGAATGTAATCTCGGCCTAAACGTACGGCGACAGAGTGAAAAGGGGCGACTTCGGTTGTTAAGGAGATGGCTCTACGTCCGCCAGTAGAGGCTTGTTGTGCGACCTCTTTAATGAGGCCGCGTTCTAGAAGTTGGCGGGTTATTTTTGTAACACTTGCTGGAGCAAGTTGGCTCACATCGGCAACTTGAATACGAGATATCGGACCTTGTAGGTCGATCAATCGGTACACTGCTGCGCTGTTGAGTTGTTTGACTAAATCTACGTTACCTATTTGTCCGCCATTCATTATCAATTGTGCTCGTATTGTCCGTTAACAACCGTCGCCTGAACATTGAAGTCTCTATCAAATGCAGTGAGGTTCGCCACCATGCCTTTTTTTACTCGGCCTAGTTTGTGATCCACACCAATTGCTTTTGCCGGATACAGAGTTGCCATCCGCAGAGCTTCGTCCAATGCGATACCAACGTGCTCAACAGTGTTTTGCACTGCCTCAATCATAGTGAGTGCTGAGCCGCCCAGTGTGCCGTTTTCATCAACACACTTACCATCACGGTAATATACTTTCTTACCGACAAAAATAAAGTAATCCATGTTAGCGCCTGCAGGAGCTGTGGCATCGGTCACTAATACAAGCTTTTCGCCTTTGATTTTGTGAGCAATTCTGATGTTAGCATAATCAACATGAAAGCCATCAGCAATAATGCCAGCATAAACTTCTGGGGTGTCATAAATTGCACCAACGACACCGGGTTCACGTCCAACCATCGGCGTCATGGCATTAAATAAGTGTGTGGCAAAGGTGATGCCTGATTCAAAGCTTTTACGTGCTTCAGTATAAGTTGCGTTAGTGTGACCAATCGATACCACAATGCCAGCTTTCACCAAACGTTCAATGTGTTCTGGATTGTTGTGCTCTGGCGCCAATGTCACTTTAGCAATCACATCGCTATTTTCACACATAGTGGCGATCATGTTGTCATCTGAAGGGCGGATGAAATCGACACTGTGAATGCCCTTTTTCATCACATTAAGATATGGCCCTTCAAGGTGTAAACCCAGTGATTGGTTTTTATATTGAGAGTGATATTCACGTGCGGCAGAAATCGCTTTGCGCATGTCTTCGTCTGAAGAGGTGATTAACGTTGGCAAAAAGCTTGTGCATCCTGATTTTAGGTTGGCTTTATGCATGATCTGCATCGTAGTCGCCGTTACTTCATCATTCAGCATCACACCGCCACAACCATTCAATTGCAGGTCGATAAAGCCTGGGCTTAGGTTTGCACCATTTAAATCTTGTGTCGCTATATCTTGTGGTAAATCCGCAATAGGACAGACCGCTTCAATCAACTCGTTGTTGATAATCACAGCATGGTCAACTAGCACATCATTGCCAGTGTAGATTTTACAGTTAGTTAGTGCGTACATAATCATCAAATCCTTATCTATCAATGCTTTATAAATTTGGCGAGGCGACGAAATGAAAGGTGGAATGTGCCAGTACGGTGCTTTCTTTTCTTACTTCAATTAGGTCGCGAATTATCTTGCTAGCAAACAGCCAATGCTGGATGACATTAAAATTAAGTGCTCGTTTTGACTGGGTTATTTGATAGTTATAGTTTGCATTTTATACGAAAAAAGCCAGTCAGGGTTGTTTAGCTTACATGCTATTCGACGATGAAACAGGCAAATATTATCGCCTAATT
>NZ_NDIM01000147.1:0-2574 GCF_002241375.1 Vibrio sp. V19_P1S1T109
AGATCAAGGTATAGACGATCCATCTTTTTAAGTGATGAAGATACATTTTCTAGATTCTTCTGCATTGCCGGAGCTATGGTCCCAACGACAGCCCCCATGTATGCGAATGTGTCTGACGGCTTACCCGTGTTCCAATACTCCACCAACTTGTTTTCTATCACTTCAAAGTAAGCTTGATGCAGCGCAACTTGATCAGGACTCAACTTACTCAGCTCGGCACTCGCCATACCTGAATTATCTTTTAATGCTTTTAGCTTGGCTTTTTCCTCTTCTGAAGACGGCTCCTTAGTTAGGAAGATTACTATCTCTCCAGGAATCAGAGGATCATGCAAATGTTGGTTATGCTCTTGGAGCAAGCTTTTCGTTTTTGAAGACACATCACTGAGGTCTTGCTCCCAAAAATCACGAAGGGGCTTAGATTTCTCAACAATCGAAAAGCCCAACTGAAACTCTATTTGCTCTTCAAATTCCCTTAAATTAGCAATAACAAGATCATCATGAACAACATCTTCAGAATTCACCGACTTGACTGTGGAACCTTTGATGTAAGAACTGGAATACTCATAAATTGAGTTTGTGGGCTTATTGTATTTCTTCACTTCAACACTTGGCTTCCCAAACTTTAAATCGGTCTGTTGTTCAATCTCGGTCTTGTGACTTACTACTAATTGGTCACCAACCTTCAATTTCATCGGGTCAGCATTGTACTTTGGATTCAAATCAAGTAACTGTTTCGCCGACAAACCATATTGCTCTGCAATGGCTCCCCATGATTCCCGTTGGTTGGTTTTAAAATCCGTCCCAACAGTATGCGTTTCTGGTTTACTCTCTGCTTTCTCCGTTTCCGCTGGTTGAATGTTTTGCCTTTCAGCGACAGATTGTTTGGGTGCAGCAAGCAATTCGTTGATATCGAGCTTGATACCATGTTGAGCCAACCAGTCATCATTGAGGTTGTCTAGCTCTTCTCGGGTAATTGGCTGTTCAAGATAAATCAGATGTTGGTTTTCAACGTCTTTACCTTCGAGCTTCCAGTAAACCAGAATGGCACTTTGATAGACGTTGTAGCCTTGCTCATCATTGAGCTTCTCGTGGGTTGAACGTGTCGCGTAGAATGCCCACTTGCCATTTCCAAGCAGCTTGTACTCTTGAATTAAGCGTCCATTGTAGAAGTGGTAGTAGTAACCTTCTGTTGGTAGTCCCAAACGCTCACCAAGCTGCACCGAAGGGACGACTGGAATAAAGGCTTCTCGTACGACACCAGAGCCTATCGGCTTGACCTGTACGCTCTCTGGAACGCCAATGCCCATAGAGCTAGAAGCCACTTTCACGACCAGCTTTTTAGGCTCATCAAATGCGGTATAGGCGGTGTATTTCGTACCGTGATCGGTTCGCTCAGTTTCCCAGCGACCCACTACAGGCTCTTGTTTGGTTTTTGCCAACTCGAATGCACAACCAATATTTTGCTTAAACGTTTCATCTGAACACGCTATTTCAAAACAATACTCATATTTAATCTTGGGTGTCGTTTCTCTTTGGTCGGGTTTCACAGGCTCAGGAACATACGTTTCGTCAATACTAGGCTCACTTGCACCACCTCTACTTGGCGCACCACCACCAGCCGCACCGCCAGACATTCTTGTTCTAGAAAGGTAGGCATTCTTCGCTTCTGGCGAAAGTGCCTCTTGTCCTTCAGTCGATAATTCCCAAGATTTGCTCATTCCGTCTTGGAGCATCACAGGCTTAGAAGGGGAATCCGTCAATAGTGCTAACTCACCACGTTTCAGCTTGTCCATAAAACTAGAATAGCTCATTCCCTGAGGAAGTGCTGAACCCAACGTTCTCTCATCCAGTCTTTCTATATCACCTTCGACCTGCCCAAACTCATATGTCATCAGTTCGGTTAACCGTACCACTCGATAACCCACAGTTAAATCCATCCGCTACTTTCAATGGATGTATTCTACCTAACCAGCGGGAGTTGCAGGATTGATAACCATAAGTTCGGTCTACCAATTGCAGACATTGTGATTTTCACCCACTGGAACCAAACCTATTGATAATGACTTCATCATTAACCAACTTAGCCCAAACAAAAATAGGGCATAGCTTGAGAGGTGTTATCCTCCCAAACTATGACTTCTTGTATTAGTCAGCTTCCGCCGCTTCAACCGCCAACAGGTCAGCTCTTTCATTCCCTTCAATACCCGAATGTGCTTTGACCTTAAATACCTCGACGTACTTCCTAGAACTCAACTCGTCCACTTGTTGCCAAAGCTGGCGGTTTTTAACCGGTTTCTTATCCGCTCGACGCCAACCTCGGTCTTTCCAATCATCCATCCAGATGTTGAAACCTTTCACACAGTAATCGCTGTCCGAATAGATAACGTCCCCATCTTCTGCGTATTCCAATGCTTCAATTAAGGCCAGTAGTTCCAGCTCAGCATTGTCGGTTTTTCGATTGATGGTAAAGCTCTCTTCATGAACAATCTCATTGTCTTCATCCATAACCACCAGCCCAATACCACCTCGTGTACATCCGTGTTGGTTGTTTGGTGCAGCGCCGTCTACGTAAAT
>NZ_NDIM01000162.1:0-21903 GCF_002241375.1 Vibrio sp. V19_P1S1T109
AGTAAAAATCCGCCTTCTTAGAAGGCGGCTTTGGTTTATAGCCCCCTATAAGGGGGCATCCCTGCGCTGCTAGTTTATCTTCAACTCTAACTGCGCCTCATATTCTTGATCTTTCTTGTCTTGGTGCCTTACGTAACGCCTGATGATTTCTTCATTCACACCAACTGTGTCAACAAAGTATCCCCTTGCCCAAAAATGATTACCCCACAGTTTCTTCCTTATATGTGGGAACTTGTTAAACAAGCGGATTGCTGAACGCCCTTTCAATACTCCCATCAACGTTGATATCGAAACTTTTGGTGGAACTATCACAACCAAGTGAACGTGATCCGGCTGAACATTTAATTCCAAGACTTCACAATCTTTCATATTGCACAAAATATAGATTGAGCGATAAAGCTCCTTACCTACATTCCCTTTCAATATCTTAAATCTGTATTTCGGAGTCCAAACTATATGGTATTTGCAACGCCAATATACATGTGATGAACTTCTATAATCGCCCATGTTTTTAGTTTCCTCTTACTTGTGGTGAATAAGAGGTTTACTTCTAGCATGGGCACTCCTTCGGGCAATAGCCCCAAGGTTCAATCACCACCGCCCAAGGCGGTGGTTTAGGGATGACAATAAAAAAGAGGACACCTTCGTGTCCTCTTTTTTATCTAACGATTGAGTAAAACAACCTAATACCATTTATGGCATTGTGACGTGTTTCGATAGGGCTTCCCAATGAAGATAGTAAAAAAGAAGCGCCGCTAACGTGATTAAGGTCATTAATGAAATGGCTACGCGCCAAATAAAACGACCGCTGCGCGGAGTCAGCTCCTTCTCACATTCATCACACACACGAAGAAATGCTTTGCGATCTTCTAACTGATAGTTATCTTCATGCACAACTTTGTTACGAATAGTGGCAATAAACCTCAGCTTGCCCACCACATCATGTGGTAAACGCTCTTCACAGCTGGTCACCAATTGATGTAACCCCTTCCCCTCAGCGTGATATTGCTCTCTCAACAAGCTTTCCAATCGACGCGTTCGCAAAACCACTTTCTCAATATCTGACATTATCGCCCTCCTGTGCCAACTCTGGTGGCGCTCCATCTATTTTTATCATACTTCCCCACGGAATAGTTGAGCATTTTTGCTCGCTAACCTGCCGAGGAAATGTGATATCCGCCGGAAAAAAAACCGTCAAACCAATCAAACTCACGCTTTAGTAGCAAGCAACACTCCTTTGCCATATGTTGCACGCTAAAATGTCGCCTTCATCGCTAAGGAGTTCACCATGCCGCTTTCATTACTTATCGTTGTCGCTTTGTTAGTTATCTCTGCTATTTGGGTATTTAGCTATTTCTATCGTCGCCATGTGCAAGGCGAAAACGCCCCCGAACGCACTGCTAATGTCACGATTATCGACAAGCAAGCCATCGTCATCCCTCATGCTCGCCCTGGGGAAGAGGATCAGGAGTTCTGGATTTACGTCCAAAAAGGCAAACTTGGCCCAAAGCGGGAATTTCAAGTCGGCGTGCATTATTACCATGCACTTAACCCAGGCGACCAAGGAATGCTGACTTATTGCGGACACAAGTTTCTACACTTTGCACTCAAACGTTAAGGTAATAACCAACGTGTTTTTGCAGAGCGAGCAACCCATATACTCACCACCAGTGATCCTGCGCCGCTTACGAGAATCCATAACGGGATCACCCATGCGGGATTCCCTTGATCCCACCCATACTCTTTTACAGGCCATAGAAAGATGGGATGTAATAAATAGATGCCTAAGCTGTGCTGGCTTATCACACTTACGACTTGCTTAGCACGAGCGGGCAATCTCTCAGCAAAATATCGACACACTATAAATATCATGCTGGCGGCTAACACAACGTTCAGTGTTTTATAAGAGAGCCAGCGACCAATCGTATACTCACCCGCTGCGACACTGTGGCTGACTACCATCCATACCGTCGTCAATAGTGCCAGACAGCCAAGCAGAATCGCCATACATAGCGTTACCCGCTTGAGTGGCACCTTCTGATAGAGCAAGTAACCCAGCGGTAAATAACCAGTAAACAGCCATAGCTCATTACTCCAAGGGCCATCAATACCGCATAAAAATAAGGTGGTCGTCAGCAGCCACATGGCAACTAATGCGTACAGCGCTTTATCATCAACTCTTCGGACCAGCAGTTGTAGAAAAGGGATCACAAAATAGAGTGGGATAAAGTAATAGAAAAAACCTAAATGGTAATACGTTGCGTGGTGCGTACTGTTACTCAGCACCGCCTTTGCAACTTGCCCATCAAATCCACTCGCACTCCAGCCGGACAAATAAGCATAGAAGAGCGACCAAACGATAAATGGCAGCAAAACTTTGCCAAGACGTCGCTGAACATAATAACGCGCATCAAAAGGGCGACGATCACTGAGCATTAAGGCTCCAGTGATCAATATAAAGACTGGCACAGCCCAACGGCTTACACTATTGATGCCAACCGCAACCACCCACTGCTCAAAAGGAATATCGCCGAGTTGCTGCCGATAGGGGGCCAACACATGAATACCGATCACCGCTACAGCAGCCAAACAGCGCAATAAATCAAAAAAAATAACTCGTTTGGTCATAGTGCCTATCCACAGTGTTTTAAGGTTTCTACTATAAAGTTGAAATAGTTGGCTATGTAATCCGCAAGTCAGTTATCGGTAAAGGATCACTAACGCCATTATAATTAATAGCTAATACCTATCGAATAAATCAATCAAAACGAATTTATTTTGTTCACTTCAAGGTGCAATCTAATGCTTAACAAGAGAAATCACTTATCCATGACAACGAGGTGAACACATGACAACAAATTTGATCGGTTTAGATACCAACCAAAGCCAACAACTTGCACAAGCGTTAAACCAATTATTGGCTAACTACCAAGTGTTTTATATGAATACTCGTGGTTATCATTGGAATATCAAAGGAAAAGAGTTCTTTGAACTGCACGCAAAATTTGAAGAGATTTACACTGACATACAGGTCAAAATTGATGAGTTAGCAGAACGAGTTTTGACTTTAGGTTATCAACCGTTGCATAGCTTCAGCGCCTATTTAGCAACAGCACAAGTGTCAGAACACACTAACGCAACTAATGGTCAAGAAACCATGCAAGGATTGGTTAAGGGATTCAGTGTATTGATCCACCAGCAACGAGAAATTCTTGAAATTGCAACGCAGGCGGGAGATGAAGGCACTTCAGCACTGATGAGTGACTACATCCGCGAACAAGAGAAACTGGTATGGATGCTGAATGCTTGGCTGCAATAAACCCTAAGTTTGGGCAAACCGCCGTCGCTCATGACGGCGGTTTTTATATTCGCACGAAATTTATTACAGCAAACGATGAATATCTTGACTCCAGCGCTGCGCCGCCGAAAGCTCATCACTGACTTGATTTAATTCAAGCCCTAGCAGATCACAATGGCTTTCCACTCCTTGCCAGTCCGCTTGCTCAAAACACTCCTCAAGTGCCAACAGCTCGCCAATGGGTCCTTCACGCTTTTGCAGTGCTAGTTTGACCACGTCACACAAGGGTAACTGCGCAACCAGCTCTTCAATTGAAATATCCAGTAAGGCATCTAACACAGAAAAAAGACCAATTAAAAAAGCTTGCTCGCGATGTTGACGAAATGAAGGATGCCCAGACATTAATTGGCAAAATTGAGCACGTTGCAAAGAGAGGTTATACAACTCTTTCGGCTTTTTAGCTGAGACAAATGAAGCAACGGCTAATGATACAAAGGTTTTGAGCTTGTCTTGACCAAGATAGACCAAGGCTTGACGAAAAGAGGAAATCGGCACGGATAAGCGATCAGACATAGTGTTGACGAATCTGAGCAACTTGTATGAGAGCGCTACATCTTGCGCGACAATGTATTCAATCCGTTCAAAATCAGCATTTGGCTTACAAACTTCTCGAAACAGCTCTAAGGCGATAATCTGCTCTGGTCCAACATAACGCTGCTTGATCATTTCTGGTTTACTAAAGAAATAACCTTGGAAAAAGCTAAAACCGGCATTACGTGTCACGGTGAACTGGTGATCCGTTTCAACTCGTTCCGCTAAATAACGACGCTTACTGCCTTCCGCTAAACGCTGACGTACAAACTCGCAAGCGTGATCTAAGCCCAGCGCCATAATATCGAGCTTGACGATGTGCACATAACTCAGAAAGCGTTCCCATTCTGGCGCATACACAAAATCATCCAGCGCCACCAGATAGCCACGCCGATACAACTCTTTAATCGCCTCAAGCAGTTCATCCGTCGGCTCACAGGTTTCGAGCACTTCCACCACAATTTGTTCTCGCGGCAACGTTAAAGGCAGACGGCGAATTAAACTCTTGTAGGGAAAATTAATAAAACAACGTGATTTGGGAATATTGGGATTGATCCCCACCGCAAGAAAGTTTTCGACGATCAAGCGATACGTGGCTCGATTCGACTCAATGTGCGCTGGAAACGCGTTTTTTTCCCCATCACGAAAGAGCAATTCATAGCCAAGCGTATGCTGCTTGGCATTTAAGATCGGTTGTCGTGCGACATAAGAATAATGCATTAGTGATTAACAACTAATAATTGAGACATAGCCATCTAGGACTTCGCCACTGCCAGTAGCGCTCCACAACCAATAAACATCGAGCCAAATACTCGGTTAATCTTACTCATGACACTCTCTGAACGAATAAAGCGCCCCATTCGTGCGGCTAAGGAGGTGTAACCAAGCATCACAATCGAATCAATGGTTACCGTGGTCACGCCTAACACCAACAATTGAATGAACTGATCTTGGGTTGGGTCAATAAATTGTGGAAAAAGCGCCACCAGAAAGACGATGGATTTAGGATTTGTCAGGTTGATCAACACCGCTCGACGCAATAAAGACCAACTCGTTTGCATTTGAGCCGTTGCATTGGCCATCATACTTGAACGATCGCGCCATTTTTGAACACCTAACCACACCAGATACGCAGCACCAACCCACTTAATCACACTAAATGCCGTGGTTGATTGTGCCACTAAGGCACCAATTCCTGCTCCCACCAACATGATGTGAAAAGCCAAACCCAACTGTAAACCCACAATCGCGGCTAGTGATTTACGTGTACCGTAGCTGAGACCATTGCTGATGGAATTGACCGTCCCTGAACCCGGCGCCAAACTAAACAGTATCGCGGTCACCACATAGGCAAGCCAAACATGAGTATCCATTGCAATTCCTCTCAACTAGACTAATCTAGCCTAAAAATGAACTATTCCTCGAATCTGTCCAATAAGAATAATCTATGAATCAGACGAGTCCAAACTCCCCACCTTATACTCAAGAGTCTTTCTTTGAGCAAGTGATCAATACCACGATTGCCGATTTCTGGCACTCCAGAGAAGAAGGTTTTATCAAATCTGCTGATAAAACAAAACTTTATTGGTGCAAACTTACCTCGCCTCAACACTCAAAGGCGATCTTCGTCGTCAACGGACGAATTGAATCTTGCTGGAAATATCAGGAGCTATTTTATGATTTTTTCCAACAAGGTTATGATATTTATTCTTTTGATCACCGTGGCCAAGGGCTTTCTGATCGATTAATCGACGATCCACAAATCGGCCATGTCGGTGAATTTGATGACTACATTTTAGACATGCAGCGTGTCATTGAGCACTTTGACTTAAGCCATTATGCACAACGTTTTCTCGTCGCCCACTCGATGGGCGGTGCCATTGCGACCCGGTATGTACAAACATACCCTCAACACCCGTTTGCGGCTATGGTGCTCAGCGCGCCAATGTTTGGTGTCAACATGCCATGGCAATTACGTCCTATCGCCATGACACTGAGCCAAGTGCTGACGGCGATGTATAGCAAACCAACCTATGCGCCAGGCTATCAAGCCTATTCTGCAAAGCCTTTTGAGATTAACCCATTAAGTCAAAGTCAAGTGCGTTACCAATGGTTTCGAGACCTGTACCAACGCAAACCCGAATTGCAAGTCGGCGGCCCTAGCACGCGCTGGGTATGGCAAGGGCTCATGGCAGCGAAGCTGTGCCAACTGATGACTCGTCAAGTGAAGTTACCAACACTCATCTTGCAAGCAGGGCAGGATGAGATTGTCAGTAATGCGGATCAAATCCGCTTTGTCACTAAGCTGGCGAAAACCAATCCATCTAGCAAGCTGGTCATCATTGAAGGAGCAAAGCATGAGCTCTTTTTTGAAAAGGATTGCTATCGAAACCAAGCACTTGATGAGCTATTTAAGCAATTCCAATCTCTTGAGAACACGGTTTAATCACGATGTTAGAACTGAGCAAATAGAGGAAATTTCAATTGAGAGTTTTACCCTCTTTTTCCTCTTTAAGATGGCGTAAACTAAGCCACACCAAAGTTTCTCCACCATCTGCGATCTGCAAACCAAATCGACCATGATAATGAGGGTTTTATGACCACCGAATGTAAAGAGCACGCGATTCATATCGTGGCGTCCGATCTCGACGGTACACTACTTGCGCCAAACCACCAATTGAGCGAATTCACCAAGCAAACGCTACAAGCGCTTCACCAAAAAGGCTTTACTTTCATCTTCGCTACCGGTCGCCATCACGTTGATGTGGCGGGTATTCGCCAGTTAGCGGGCATTCCAGCCTACATGATTACTTCCAATGGTGCGCGCGTTCACGATCAACATGACAACCTGATGTACAGTAAAAATGTACCGCAAGAATTGGTACAGCCCGTCATTGATGTGTTTAAGCAAAACCCTGATATTTTTGTTCACATCTATCAAGATGAATCGTGGTTATTGAATAAAGAAGATGAAACGCTGCGTGATTTCCACGAAGAATCCGGCTTTAGCTACCAAGTATTTGATGTCAATAACGCACCTACCGAGGGCGTCGCCAAAATATTCTTCACCCACCCAGCGCAAGATCATGAGTTATTAGCTCAGTTTGAAGAACGCTTAAACGATATTTTTGGCGACAAACTGAACGTCGCCTTCTCAACACCTTGGTGTTTGGAAGTGATGGCAGCAGAAGTGTCGAAAGGGGATGCGCTCAAAGCCGTTGCAGAATCATTAAACCTGACCCTAGATAACTGTATTGCGTTTGGCGATGGTATGAACGATGTGGAAATGCTGTCGATGGCTGGTAAAGGCTTGGTGATGGGCACATCGCATCAAAAAGTGTTCAATGCACTGCCGAATAACACCGTGATTGGTAGCAATGCAGAAGACGCCGTGGCTCACTATTTGCGTGAACATTTATTGTAACAGCAGCCTGCAGTAACGAGCGGTCACAAAACACAGCGCCATTTGAGCGCTGTGTTTTTGTTCATAACGGCTTCACGATTTATCTCTGATTCTTGTCCGCGGGTTGTTAAATTCACACCCATCAGTTCAATTTGCCAGCGCCTTTATGCCATAATCTAGCCTCGTTGCATTGCCCAAAAAGAGTCTGTTATGAAAGTGCTTCACTGTTCCGCGCTGTTATTGACCACATTAATGCTGCAAGCCTGTGCGACACACAACGCATCACTGCCACCAGCCGTACCGATGGCGAGTTTGGATAAACCCAGCTCAATCAAAGCACAGCCCTTTATTATGCGTGGAGAAGTCGTGGTAGGTCATGAGGCGCAAACCTTTACACCTTGTGGTAGCAATCAACAATATTGGCTAGCACTGACGCCACAGCAGACTCAGCAAGCCTTGAGTTTGGCTCGCTCGCCTTATCAGCCTTTGTATGGCGAACTCATTGGTACTTTATCAGCGCCAAGCCGCACAGGCTTCGATGCCGATTCCAGCGCACGTTTCAACGTGATCAGCATCAATATGCTCAGTGCTGAAAATCCTAAACGCTGCAATCAACCACTCAAACCGACACGCGCTTTTGGCAACGAACCGTCATGGTCCATCCACTTTGAAGGGAAAAACCTTAACTTTCAAACCATCAGCGGTGAAACTCAAACATTCGCTATCACAAAAAGTCAGCTATCTGAAACCAAGCGCGAGTACCAAATGAATCAAGGTTCGCTGCTCCTCACACAAAAAATGTGCAGTGACGGGATGAGTGACTCTCTGTACGGCTGGAGTTCCACCTTGAAAGTCGGTGAGAAAAGCTATCAGGGGTGTGCCACCTTAGGTAATAGTGATGCGACGCTTCCATGGGTTGGGGCTTATCATGCTACTTCGACCCAAAATAGGGATTTCACGATTCGTTTGCAACTGAATGCGGATCATACTGCTAGCACTCATTATGACTACAACGATGGTCAGCCATCGACCGTTGAAAAGGGGTTTTGGCAACCATTAAACCTAAATCAGATCCAAGTTGTCATGACGCGCCACCAGCAACAATATCTGCTTTCTGAACGTATCTTTACTCGCACTGGTTACCAACTGAAAGCAGAAAAAGAGAAGGTGGGCGATGTACTCTACCCTATCGCCAATGGCGGTTTAACGTTATTTTCTGAAAATATCGAGACACCATAAGTGACCAGACCGTGCCCTTGCCCAGTTTGCCATTTTAGCTATCAATGCCTCTGTTCACTGCAACCAACACTGGATAGCCAACTGCGCATTGCACTACTGATGCATGAAAATGAACCGCATCGAGCGACCAATACTGGCAAGCTGCTGCTGCGTAGCTTGCCCAATTCCTCTGTGTACATCTGGGACCGAGTCTCTACGGCGAAATCATTACAAAAGAGAATTCTAGATGAGAAGTTAAACGCTGTGGTTATTTTCCCTTCGACGCGCAGTCAATCGCTCACCGAATACCAATCTCTCTCAACGTCTGACACTCAAGAAATCGTGTTTATTATCCTAGATGGGACATGGCAAGAAGCCAAGAAGATGCTCAATAAGAGCCCTTGGTTATCCGATTTACCGCAGCTACACCTCACCCCAAATCAAATCTCTCAGTATGGATTAAGGCGAAATCAAGATGCTGGTCATTTATGCACGTTAGAAGTGGGCGTTGAGCTGCTCAACTCTCTCGGAGAACCAAATAATGCGAGAGAGTTACGCGCGTTTTTTACTTACTATCTCAAGGCTTTTCAAGCGGATAAAAGCGGTCACACCCTAAAGCTGCAGTAATGAATCCAGTTGATGGATTTCAATATCAGGCAAAACTTTGACCTTACGACTGGCGAGCAAGGTTTGGCCTTGATCGTTATACCAACAGGCTTGAAAACCATTACATTTTGCGCCTTGCACATCGGTTATCAGATGATCACCAACGTGTAAAATCGAGGCTGCAGGTAACTGTAATGCAGCCTGCGCTTTGTTAAAAAGATCCGGATACGGCTTGGCCAAGCCATCGGGACCCGCTTTAAAAATTTGTTGAAAATAATGCCCCAAGCCAATTTTGTGCGGGTCAACATTGCCGTTGGTAATCGCCACTAACGGCATGCGCTTTGCCAGTTCGGTCATCACGCGGTGCGTCTTCTCTGGCACCGTGATTAAGTGACGTAACCGCAACACTTCTTCAATGGCATTCTGCGCAGCCTGTAAAGCAAGTTGCGGCGAATAACCTAATTGAATTAAGCCTTGTTCTATCTGCTTAAATCGCCACTGAGTGACATCATGGCCGAGCAGTGGCTCTTGCAGCGCCAGTTGCTGTTTAAGTTGCTGCCACCAACTTATCGGACGCGTCGCGGAAAGCGGATGATGAGTGTGCAGCCACACGACCATTTGCTGCTCAACATGACGGATCACTGGATGGTTGTCATACAACGTGTCGTCCAAATCAAAGCTCATCGCTTTAATGGGGCCGATATTGCGATAAAAGTGCATGCGTTACTCGCTCTGTTTCTTTTTACGTGCTCTTGGGTGCGCTTGGTCATAGGCCTGCGCAAGATGTTGAAAGTCCAAATGAGTATAGATTTGCGTCGTCGAAATGTTCTCATGACCCAGCAACTCTTGGACAGCACGTAAATTATTGCTCGATTCAAGCATGTGAGTCGCAAAAGAGTGGCGCAGTTTATGTGGGCTAATATGGCTAGCCACCGCCTGCTTTTGCCCCCACTCGGCCATGCGTTTTTGTACGTTGCGATGCGAAATACGAACACCCAGTTTTGAAACAAACAAGCTTTGCTCATCAGCGTTTGCAAACTGCGTTCGTATTTTCAACCAATGCGCCACCCATTCTTTGGCTTGGCCTGCAAAAGGCACCTTACGTTCTTTATCCCCTTTACCCACCACTCGAATCTCGCCGCGGCTAAAGCTCAGGTCTTTTACGTTAATGCTGACGAGCTCCGCTAAACGCAACCCAGCACCATACATCAATTCCATCATGGCTCGATCGCGCACTGACAGCGGATCATCATCCTTTACTTCGAGTAGTTGCGCGACTTCATCCACATCTAAGTTTTTCGGTAACGGGCGTTTTTTACGCGGTGCTGCAACGCCTTTGGCCGGGTTAGCTGTCAATTCACCACGCAAGATCAAGAAATCAAAAAAACTGCGCAATGAAGAGAGACGCGTCGCTAAACTGCTGGCTTTCATCCCTTCACGCATCCCTTTGCTCGCCAGCTGTCGCACCCAAGCGGCATCGACTTGTTGCCATTGATTCAGCCCCATCTGCACTAAATGCTGCGCCATGGTTTCCAGCTGTTGTTTGTAATTGCGTTGGGTGTGCAAGCTCAACCCTTTCTCGCTCCGCAGATATTCATAGAAGCGAGTTAAGGGCTGCTGTAAGCCGTTAGGCAGAGGTGTGGCTGATTCGGTCATGCTCAATCGGTTGCCAAGGTAGAGTCTCAATTAAATGAGAGAGAACTAACGCCAAATGACGTAAAAAGAGGGTATCCATGCTCGGTTGAAAATGGCCGCCATCTTCACTTGCAAACGCTAACACGCCTTGTGATGAGCGCTTACCTAATGGTAGCACCACATACGAACCCATTTCTGGCGCAGCAGTTTGTTCACCAAATAACGCTTGGCGATCCAACTTTTTCATACGCCCTAAATAAGCATTTTTGCCATTAAAATGGTTAGTTGCAAAGCGCTGCCATTGCTCTTGAGTCAATTGATAATCGGTTTCAGGCGAGGCCAGTAAACGAATATACGCTACCAAACCTAAGGTTTGCGCTTTGTTTTCTATTGCCTTACATACTTGCGGCATTGAATGACATTTTAAGATCTGCTCTTGCAGATCCATAAATTCGTGGAAAGTGCGGTCATTATTGGCCGCTAATGACATAAAGGCGGTGATCTCTTCCTCTAACTCCTCAATTCTCTGACGCTGACGATTCAGTTGTACATGCACCAAAGAGACCGCACCTTGTTGATGGTGCGGCAAGGAGAGCCTGTCAACCAGCTCTGAACGCTGGAGGAAAAAATCTGGGTGATCTCGTAAATATTCAGCCACAACTTCGGCTGTGAGTGCATCCGCTTCAACGTGTGACAAAACGATTCCTTATCTTATTTAACCCTAACAAGAGACTTGACCATCAAACACATGAGTCGCAGGGCCTGTCATATAGAGTGGCTTACCCGGCCCTTGCCAGTGGATCTCTAACGAGCCACCAGGTAAATGTACTGTCACCTCTTCCGCCAATAACCCTTGAAGAATACCAACGGCAACCGCGCCACACGCGCCACTGCCACACGCTTGAGTTTCACCCGCGCCACGTTCATAAACACGTAGCTTCACTTCATTGCGATTCAGCACTTGCATGAAGCCTGCGTTAACACGCTCTGGAAAACGCTCATGAGATTCAAGCAGTGGACCCAAAATTTCAACCTCAGCGGTTGTCACATCCTCCACCACTGTCACCACATGCGGATTGCCCATACTCACCGCCCCGCAGAACAAGGTTTTCTCTTCAACGCGCATGATGTAAGTTTTCTCTGCCTGTTTGGCTCGAAATGGAATCTTATTAGGCTCAAATTCTGGTATGCCCATGTTGACGGTGATTTGATCATCCTCTTCAACATTTAAAACCATTTTGCCTTTTTTAGTCGTGACTCCGATGCTGTACTTATTGGTCAGCCCTTTCATCCGCACAAAGCGAGCAAAGCAACGTGCGCCGTTGCCACATTGTTCAACTTCGCTGCCATCGGCATTAAAAATACGGTAGTGAAAATCACTTTCCGGATCATACGGCGCTTCAACCACTAATAGCTGATCAAACCCCACGCCAGTATGACGATCCGCCAAGCGGCGGATCAAATCAGGGGAGAAGAAGACGTTTTGTGTAATGCAATCAACGACCATGAAGTCATTACCCAAACCGTGCATTTTAGAAAAATGGAAATGCATAATGCTTCAATTTACTCCGGCAGAATACGCTCTAATGCCCATAGGCTCGATAGTGCTTCACGCTGACGAACAAGGTGGGTTTGTGCACCATCCACCATCACTTCCGCCACGCGAGTACGTGTATTATAGTTCGAAGACATCACAAAACCGTAAGCTCCTGCTGAGCGAACCGCCAGTAGATCTCCCTCATCCAAGACCAATGAACGATCTTTACCCAAGAAGTCACCGGTTTCACAAATAGGCCCAACCAAGTCATAGGTTAGCGCTTCACCTTGGCGCGGCACAACAGGAACAATATCTTGCCAAGCTTGATAAAGCGCTGGGCGCATCAAATCGTTCATCGCCGCATCAATAATGGCAAAATTTTTGTGTTCGGTATGTTTGAGAAACTCTACTTTCGTCAACAACACGCCCGCGTTAGCCGCAATAGCACGTCCCGGTTCAAAAATCAGTTCGAGATCTTGATGGTTACTCAAACGCGCCAACAAGGCTTTGGCATAATCGGAAGGCTGCGGGGGTAACTCATCGCGATACACCACACCTAAACCACCACCAACATCCAAATGTTTAATGGTGATCCCTTCCTCTTTAAGCTGATCAATTAACGCAAGTAAGCGATCGGTTGCATCAATAAAAGGGGCAATAGCGGTCAGTTGAGAGCCAATGTGGCAATCAATACCATGAATGCTGAGATTCTCTAGGCTTTGTGCCAAGCGATAAACATCCAGTGCACGGTCAAAAGCAATACCAAACTTATTGTCACGCAAACCAGTTGAAATATAAGGGTGGGTTTGTGCATCCACATCAGGGTTGATGCGCAGTGAAATCGGTGCTTTCACACCCAGCTCGCCAGCCACTTTATTTAAACGTGCTAATTCAGGCTCGGATTCAACGTTAAAGCATTTAATCTTGAGCTCCAACGCGCGTTTCATTTCCGCTTCCGTTTTACCGACGCCAGAAAATACCACTTTCGCCGGGTCCCCCCCCGCCACCACAACACGCTCTAGCTCTCCTGCCGAAACAATATCAAAACCTGACCCTAAACGCGCCAACGTGTTTAATACACCTAAGTTTGAGTTAGCCTTCACCGCATAACACACCAGATGAGGGTGTTCGCCTACCGACTTATCAAAAGCATGCCAGTGACGCTCTAAAGTAGCGCGAGAATAGACATACAAAGGCGTGCCGTATTGCTCAGCCAACTCTGTTAATGCGACATTTTCAGCCCAAAGCTGACCATCGTCCTGATAATTGAAGTAATCCAAAATTCGTTTCCTTTAAGCTAAATCAATGACTATGGCTGAGGTTGTTCACTCTGCTCAGGCTCTGCTGGCATGTATAACGGCCCGGTTTGACCACACCCTGCGAGAGCAAGGAGTGACAACATAAAAAGTGCAGCGATTGATTTTTTCATTTTGCATGTCGTGATTATTGAGTCAATGCCCCCTATAATCGCACCACAATCAGGAAAAGCAATAGGATAGACAGGATGAACGATACTGAATTTCACCAACTTGTCGATGAGCAGCTAGAAATCATTGAACAAGCGATAGACAACGCAGGTGCCGACATTGATTACGAAACCTCAGGCAATGTGATGACGTTAGAATTTGATGACCGCAGCCAAATTATTATTAACCGCCAAGAGCCAATGCATGAAATTTGGCTGGCATCAAAGTCAGGCGGTTTCCATTTCAAACTGATCGACCAAAACTGGATTTGTTCAAAAACAGGGCTGGAATTGATTGCGATGGTGAAACAAGAATGTGAAAAACACGCTGGCGAAACGATCGACTGGGTGTAAAGCAACAACGCCAAGTGACAGATGTGTGACTTGGCGCTACCGAACTAAGCGTTGACCGCTTTTGAAGGACGAGAATAGAGCGCGGAATCGTTACGATAAGGGACAATATAACTCTCCCCTTCTTCTGGGTGGACAATTTGATAATACTGCGGCAGATTGAAGTTAATAAGTTTAGCGGAGAGTGGGTTACCGTCGCGCACTGAGGTATAAAAGCTGTTGACGTTAGTGATCATCTCATCTTTTTCGCCGCTGAACTGGTGATAGACTTCAATTTGGTTCGACTCATCCAACACATAAATGTTGAAGCCTTTATCGGTATCTTCAAAGAAAAACTGCACTAAGCCTTCACTAGCAAAACCATCGACGATTTCCGGCAGTTGATAATCTTGATCGCGATCGAGCATTAACAGCGGTGAACCTTTCAATTTGTTGGTTGAAATACTGCGGTAAAAATCTACCGAGTTTTCCAACTTCTGTACCGAAACCCCTCGCCGCTCAAAAAACAGACCATACATTTGATCGCCAATGCGTAACGCTTTAAAACGGCGACGTTTCTCTTGCTCTACCGGTTTCAAACGCAAATCGATACATTCCGCCAGCAACTGGTACACCATGTTGCGCATCACGCCACGCAGACTTTTGCTGTAACAAAATACATCGACAGACTCTGGCGGTAGCGCATCTTGGTGCATTTTGCCAAGCACGGTTTTCAACGCGTCGAGCATCGCCGTTTCGCCAGTAAAATGGAGAGTCCGTACTTCATGCCACGAGTTGCGATACACTAAATCGACACTACCGACTAAGCTTTTTTGCTCAGATCCGAAACTGAAAATATCTATATTTTTCAGATCAATTTTGAGCGATTTACCGCTTAATTCCGCGGTAGGATCATTTTCAAAATTGATGAACATCGCCAGTTGGCTGATTTCACAAGGGCTCGCTAAGGCCTGCATGGTCGGCCACCGCTTACGCAACGAGAAGGTATTACGCAAATCGCTGACCATTTGATAGAACTTATCAATATCCAACTGTGCGTCACGTACTACTGAATGCAAATGAGTTGATTCCGTGATCAAACCATTAAAGAAGGCCCAAGAAACCAGCTTACTGAGGTATTCATTATGCTCAAGGAAAGGTTGGCCAATCATACGATGGGCAACCAGAGGCTGTTTATACAGATACCAGCCCGCTTTATTGGTTCGCCCTTCTCGAACTTGAATGAACGAGAGATCCGGCTCGTGCAGATCTGGCGAAATTTGTGGATTCAGTAGCGTGACTTTACCCGGCAACACCTCAAACACCGCATACAACTTACGCGCGAGGATTGATATATCTTGTGGGCTAATGGCCGAGGTGATGTCATTACGACGCGCAAACTGGATCAAGTTTCGATAGCTCAGCATTAACGCATCTAACAACGCATGGTGGACGACTTTAACTTGTTCGACTTTCCAATTACGGCGGTTGTCTAATTCTTGAACAACAGATTCCGACCAATTCCACTGCTGAATCATGTGGCTTAATGCTTCTCGACGCCATGCCACTGAGCCTAAGCTCGGCTCACGGGATAACTTTTCATGCGTTTTGAGATAGAAACAACGACGCACCAGATCAAGACGGGCAGAATCACCAATGCGTTCAAGGTAACGCGTCACTTTTTCAAGCATCAAATAGTAAGCATCCATACTGTACAAATCAGGTTCATGAGTAAAAAACCGTCGTTTGGTATCAATGCTTAATAATTGCGTGTGTGGGTACTCCCACGAATACGCCTCAAGCAGAATCGCTTTTAACACTGACTTGTAAGGCGAGTCGATGCTTTTATAAAGCTGCCAAAGGTTTGCGCCGAAATACTCTTCAGCAGGAATGCGGTTCAACTTACCAAAATCGATCCATTCACTGCAATTAATGTAATCATTGCTGCACAATTCGTGCACGTATTCGTCGTAGCACTCTTCCATTTCAGGAGGCACGATTTGCCACAGTAAACGCTTGCCTGCCAAGCGAACAGCAGAGCGATAGAACTCGTCTAATAGCAGGAGATGTTGCGATGAACCGCAGTTTTCGCCTGTCATCTGCTCAGAATGATTACTGCGAAAACGTAGCTCATCCATCAAGAAAAAGTTAGCTTCCACCCCTTGGCTCTTTGCCCAATCAGTGATCAACAAACATTTGTTGCTTAAGCTTTCCCGCTCATCACAGCTCATACTCGATGCTACACATACCCAAATATCTAAGTCACTCGAGGTGCTTTGACCAATCGACGAGGTACTGCCCATGGTATACAGAGCAAGAATAGCGGGGGAATCAGCGGTCGGTAAGGGTTGACCTAAGGTGAGTTCTGTATCTTCAACCAGCTGACGTTGGATGTCGTTAGGCTCAAAACCATAGACACCATAAGGGACTTTTGCATCGTAGTAGCCGGGAATAATCGGGTGATTGAAGTGCAGTAATGCAGGAATGAAATGAAATACACGTTGACTTTGCAAATCCATAAGCGCCAGCGCACGCTCGGTACGTTGCTGGTTGAGATTGTCTAATCGTTGAATTAACGTCTTGGTGTAAGCCTGCAAGGTTGATTCCTTGGTTGAAACATTAACACGCGCTTTGATTATATTTTATTCTAAAGCACCAAAAAAACGTGATCAATCTAACATTTTCTTTCCATTTGGTAAAGCCCTCTCGATGCATATCACACTCAAGCAGAGCATGCCTACAATGCGCTCCAATGACCTTGGCTATAGTGTCGTAGCTATTTACACTTTGTCGTAATAGCTCATTATATAAACGAGATATAAATCACACAATTTTGACCAATTTATGCTATCTCTTCATCAATCCTTCACAGCGACGATCTAGTAGTAAACCTTTCATAGCGGGAATGATAGGATTAAACCATCCATTACCTACACTCGGGATTATCATGACTCACGCAACACCCATTCGAATCGCCACACGTAAAAGCCCGCTCGCCCTTTGGCAAGCTTATTATGTTAAAGATGCGCTGCAAGCGGCTCATCCTGGCCTAGAAGTGGAATTAGTGACCATGGTAACCAAAGGCGACGTCATTTTAGATACGCCTTTAGCTAAAGTGGGTGGTAAGGGGCTTTTTGTCAAAGAGTTGGAAGTCGCTATGCTTGAAGGCCGTGCCGATTTGGCAGTGCATTCAATGAAAGATGTTCCCGTCGATTTCCCTCAAGGGCTTGGACTAGTGACGATTTGTGAACGCGAAGATCCACGTGATGCTTTCGTTTCAAACACCTATCAAAGCATTGAACAACTGCCTCAAGGTGCCATCGTCGGCACCTGCAGTCTACGTCGCCAATGCCAACTCAAAGCATATCGACCAGACCTTGTGATTAAAGAATTGCGTGGCAATGTCGGTACTCGTCTTGGAAAACTCGATGCAGGTGAATACGATGCGATTATTCTCGCCGCAGCAGGTTTAAAACGTCTGAAGCTTGAAGATCGCATTCGCAGCATTATTGAACCAGAACAATCGCTTCCTGCAGTAGGGCAAGGTGCAGTCGGGATTGAATGCCGTTTAGATGACGAACGTTTAAGAGCATTGCTTGCGCCACTCAACCATTCTGACACGGCTGATCGCGTGAAATGTGAACGAGCCATGAACCTAACATTAGAAGGCGGTTGCCAAGTACCTATCGGTAGCTACGCATTGCTCGATGGTGATCATATTTGGTTAAGAGCATTAGTCGGTGAGCCTGATGGTTCTAAGATTGTGCAAGGTGAGATTCGCGGCCACCGCTCCGATGCCGAGCAACTAGGAATCACGCTTGCCCATCAATTGCTCAATGATGGAGCGCGAGATATTCTGTCCAAACTCTACTGCGAGCACGAATAAAGCATGACGGTGTTGGTCACTCGCCCAGAAAATCAAGGGATTGAACTTTGCCAACAATTAGCGGATCTCGGTATCCGCTCCGTTCACCATCCACTGATTCAGATTAATGCAGGAGTCGATCTCCCGTATTTACTCCCAGAACTTCAGCAATGCGACATTATTATTGCGGTTAGCCAAAACGCGGTGACGTTCAGTCATCAATTTTTGCAAGATCACCGATATTTTTGGCCAAATGACGCCAGATACCTTGCCGTTGGTCAAAAAACCGCACATGTTTTCAGCAAATTGAGCCAACAAAAAGTACACTATCCACAGATAAGTGACAGTGAACACCTGCTTGCCCTACCACAGCTGCAATCAATATCGGGCCTTAAGGTGATGATTTTGCGTGGTAATGGCGGACGTGAGCTCATCCACGACAGCTTAATCGAGCGTGGTGCTGATGTGGTATATAAGGAAGTGTATCGACGCGATACGATCACCTTCTGTGCCGCTGAATCGATATCTCTGTGGCAGCAACAGCAAGTCACTCAGTTAGTTGTCACCAGCTCAGGTCAACTCAATTTTATGATGGATCAATTCTCTGATTCACAACGACTCTGGCTGCTAAATTTAGCTCTTTTTGTCCCAAGCGAGCGAATTCGACAAGAGGCGCTGCACATGGGATTTGGGTGCGTCACGAACGTGGGAAGCGCCTCCAATACAGAACTCGCGGCTAGTATTAGCCAATCTAGACAGGACTCTAAGCATGACAAGCAAAAATAATAACCCGCATATTGAACCTGAAAAAGCAGCCACACCTCCTCTGGTTACAGAAAAAGACGCAACGGATAACCTTGATTCACCAAAAAGTTACGTGCAGGATCCCACGTCTCAGCCTGAAGAAAAGAGTGATAAACGAGCAAAGCGCAGCATTAAACTTTCTGTTATTGCAATTAGCCTATCCATCATTTTCAGTGGTGGCATGGCTTATCAAATGCAGCAAAAAGACGCCTTTTACCAAGCCAAAATCAACGCATTGCAGACTCAATTAACACAAACCCAAAGTCAGCTCGCGGCTGAAATCAATCAAATAAAGCAAGAAACACAAACCAAAGCGGACCAACTCACTCACAAAACTGACGTAGCCTTGAATCAACAGCAAAAAAGTATCGACAACTTGCAACTGGCGATAGCTGATATCAAAGGCCGCCGTCCCAACGACTGGCTACTAGCAGAAGCAGACTACTTAGTAAAACTGGCAGGACGTAAACTTTTTCTAGAACATGACATCGTCAGCGCGACCAGGCTAATGGAAAGCGCTGATCAGCGTATTGCTGAATTGAATGACCCAAGCTTAGTTCCGCTACGCAAAGCCATGGCGCGTGACATTACTCAGCTCAAAATCATCCCATTGATTGATCGTGAAGGGCTAGTGTTACGCTTAACAACCTTACAGCAACAAGTTGACACTCTACCGCTGGCTAATGCCATGTTGCCTGAAACTCAGCAGCAATCAGCGCCCCAAGTTTCCGAAAATATTAACGACTGGCAAAATAATCTCGTTAACTCATTGAAAGACTTCTCGGAGAACTTCATTACCTTCCGCACTCGAGACGGTAATGCCATTCCGCTACTGTCACCTGAGCAGCACTTCTATCTAAAAGAAAATCTCAAAGCAAAATTAGAAACCGCCATCAAAGCCGTATACGCAGAACAACAAGAGATTTATACAACGGCACTGAGCACAGCAGATAAATGGTCAGCCAGCTTCTTTAATTCCGATGATCAGAGTGTGCAGCAGTTTAATCACGCGCTATTGCAGCTCAGTAAACAAAATATACAAGTGCAATATCCAGTTAAACTTGAAACTCAGCACGAACTCGCTGATGTCATCACTGAACGCCTACGCCGTGAAGTCTCTCCAATGAGCGTTACGGAGGACAAGTAATGTTTAGAGTCATCTTTCTTTTTGTAGTATTAGGGGCCGGTTTATTTGTCGGAACCCAATATGCTGGGCAGCAAGGTTATGTTCTTATCTCTATAGCTAATAGAACAATAGAGATGAGCGTAACCACCTTAGTGATCTTTGTGATTGCACTCCTCTCTGGATTATTTAGCTTAGAATATCTCCTCAAAAAAGCATTCTATGCCAGTTCAAACACATTAAACTGGTTCAGCGTACGTAAGTTAAAGCGCTCTCGCCGTTATACCAATGAAGGTATCATTAAACTTCTAGAGGGAGACTGGAAGCAGGCAGAAAAGAAAGTCACTCGCTGGGCGAACCACCATGATATGCCGCTGCTCTGCTACCTTGTTGCATCGGAAGCTGCGCAGGGAATGGGCGACAGAGCAAAACGAGATCACTATTTAGATCTCGCCAGTCAGCAAAGTAATGCAGGCCTAGCCGTTGAATTAACTCGCGCCAAGCAGCAAGTACGAGAAGAAGAGTTTGAGCTGGCGCTAAGCACTCTATCAGCATTACAAGCCACTCATCCGAATAACACCATCGTGCTCAACTTACTCAAGATAACATACGTGCACCTAGAACAGTGGCAACCGCTGCTTGAGCTTTTACCTAAGCTCCAAAAAGCAAAACAGATCGATACGGACGAGAGCCAACAACTGAACCAAAAAGCACAATGCGGTTTACTAAAAAACGTGGCCCAGCAGCAAGGTAGTGAAGGCTTAATCAATCATTGGGACAAGCTTCCAAGGAAAACCAAAAACGACGTCATTTTAACTCAATGCTTCATCGAGCAGTTGATTCAACGAAAAGCAGATTCGGAAGCATTTACCGTCATTAAAGAAACATTAAAAAAACATCCAATGCCAGCTCTGTATTCATTATTGGCAGAGCTCAATTTACCAGATAGATACCCAGCAATTTTGTTGTTACAAGAAGCCATTAGTAAGGATAGTGGTAACGCCGAAGCACACAGCGCACTGGCTCAATTGTATATGAGAGAGCAGAAATGGGCAGAGGCGCAAAGCCATTTGGAAAAAGCGTTATCGCTCCGTGCCAATGTATCTGATTACGCTTATCTTGCCGATAGCCTTGAAAAACAAAACTATCCTAAAGCCGCCGCAGAAGTCTCACGTAAGGCACTGACCATGATAGAGCATGTTTAAATGGCAATCTAACTAAGCACCTAAAAATAACCTTATACCAATTAAAGAAAAGTACGATCTCATTAAGGCTATCTAACTATTGTTAAATATCACGATGGATAGCCTTAATAGCACCGATTTCAAAACGCTGGCGAGCCAACAAAAACCATCCTAATTCTACTATTACCCGCTTGAACACCTGGGATTTCCTGGATAATTTCTTGATCAAAATGCCATTTGACTTAAGGCCGAGCACGGCACAAAACCTCGAACTGTGAAGCCACAGCGATTTGAATATGCGTATTTATTTGGGTCGGCTTGGGTCATGCCCCTAAAAATGAATAGGTGAGGCCGTCGTTATAATGGATGGTGCTGGTAGGTATATAAGTGCAGTTTAGTCATGTCAGTGTCATCACGTTTCTTCCTACTCACCGTGCTAAATCCAATAGAGCAAGTGTGCAGTTGGCTCACGCTAACCAACAAAGTTTTGCGGATCACAACGACATTATGTCTGAGGTGTTCAATGTGTAAAATCGATTTTTGGAAAGTACAGATAGGGTGATCAAGATATGTTCGAGGGATTGAATTAAGCTATTAATTTTCCAGATTGGCATGTTGATATAAAACGAAAAAAACCGCTGTAAAAACAGCGGTTTTTTCTTTAAAAGTGGCGGAGAGATAGGGATTTGAACCCTAGGATAGCTATTAACCATCGCCGGTTTTCAAGACCGGTGCTTTAAACCACTCAGCCATCTCTCCACAAATTGTCACTAAAAATTAGTCTTACTTTGATAATGCTATATTTTTAGTTTTGCTTTCATATTTTTAATGATATGTAAGCGAT
>NZ_NDIM01000075.1:0-2573 GCF_002241375.1 Vibrio sp. V19_P1S1T109
CGCGACTCCATTTTGACGCTGGTGAGCCTTTAACGCACAATTAGATTAAAATGTAATCTACAGAAATATAAAATTGCATAATCAATTGCGACTAAACTAACAATTAGTTTACTGATCGTTTTTTCATCTATCTCATCGTCGAGAAGTATTTGGGGGCCTTATGGATTTACAAGTGGTTGTTCAGCCTGCGTCAGTAAGCGAAGTGGTGGGGGATGTTATTGCTGTCGATGCCAAAGGTAACGCGCGTAAAGTAAGCGCGGGTGATCAATTAAATAAAGATGAAATCTTAATCACAGTGAATCATTCGTCGGTGACGATACTGTTTAATGGCCAAGCTACCGTAGTCGATCAGAATTGTATTACTTGTTTTAGCAATGCGTCACCAGATTCTGAGAGCTCAGTTGACTTAGTTCAATTTCCGATTGAAGGCGAGATCAACGCTGATCTGAGCTTATTAGACGAGGTGAGTTTTGACGCAGATAATATTGCTGCCATCCAACAAGCCATTTTAGATGGCCAAGACCCGACCCAAATACTTGAAGCAACCGCCGCCGGAGCCGGTGGTGAAGGCTCTGCAAATGCTGGCTTCATCACCATTGATTACAATTTTGCAGAAGTATTGGCGAGTACGTTTTTCGAAACTGCAGGGCGTGATGCTCAGCAATCATTGACTGAAACGAATTTGAGTCCGTTGCGTTTTACCGCTGGGGGTGAATCATTATCAGCGGCATTAGTTGAAGGTTCGCTCTCACTAAATTCGTATCCACAATCAGTGACGGCAAATGTTTTAATCGCGGCGGGAGATCTGCCACTGGATGCCGCCTCTTTTGTCCCTGAATCCCTTTCATTAGCTGCGCTATTGTCAGAGCTGAATAGCGATATTACTTCGGCTGGGCGATCAGTAAGCTTTCGTTATGATGCTACGGCTAACCATATTGTCGGTGAACTTGACGGCAGTGAAGTGCTACGGATTGATTTAGTGGCGACGTCTGTCGGTAAAGACATCAACTTAGAGATAGTGACGACCATTAGTCAACCGATTGACCATGTTCCCTCTGTGGGTGGTGGCTTAGTTTCTTTTGCCAATGATCAAATTGTGATTCAATTTGATGTAACCGGTTCTGATGCGGGTGGAAATCCTATTCGCTCGCCGATTTCTATCGCAATCAGTATTGGTGATGGTAATAACCCTGTTATGTCGGATGAACCGTCGACGTCCGTTTATGAGGATAATTTGGCAAATATCGGTTCGGATGCCAGTGCTTCACAGACGATTACCGTTTCAGGACAGTTTGATACCCAATTGGGTTCTGATCAAATTGAAAGCTATCAGTTGGATTTAAGTGCTAACCCGTTGGCGGGGTTAACCTCGGCTGGTGTCGTGGTGCAATTGGCTTCTTCCTCGTCATCGAACGGGGTTTATACCTATCAGGCGAGCGCTAATGGCCAGCCTATTTTTGAGTTGATATTAAACCCAGACGGCCGTTACCAGTTTACGTTACAAGGCGCGCTGGATCATCCAGCCAATAGTGATGAGTTATTACTCAACCTTTCGGTATTGGCAACCGATTATGATGGTGATAGCTCTGAAAGTGTGCGTTTACCAATCAACATTATTGACGATAAACCTGAAATCATTGGTGTGGATGCGCTCAGCGTTGACGAAGACGATTTAGCGTCAGGCTCAGACAGCAGCAAAGAGCCGTTGTTCGCCGAAGGCTATTTCACCACTACCCAAGGGGCCGATACGATAGCGAGTTATCAGCTTGATACCAGCATCAACCCCATCGCTGGGTTAACCTCGCAAGGTGAAAGTGTGGTATTGGGCGCGGCGACAGTTGATGCCAACGGTAACTACCTCTATCAAGCAAGTACTACCCCAAGCGGTCAGACGGTATTTAGCTTAGTGCTTAACGCAGATGGCAGTTATCGTTTTACCTTACAAGGGCCAATTGACCATGCGCAGGAGAGCGATGAGCTACTGGTGAATTTCAAGGTGGTTGCAACTGACTATGATGGCGACAGCGCCAACATTCTGCTGCCTGTCACCATTCATGATGATCAGCCAATCATCGCGGGCGTGCAAGCGCTCAGCGTTGACGAAGACGATTTAGCGTCAGGCTCAGACAGCAGCAAAGAGCCATTGTTTGCCGAGGGAGTTTTTACTACTCAAAGCGCGGATAAGGTGGTGAGCTATCAGTTGGATACCAGCAGTAACCCGCTTGCAGGACTAACTTCGCAAGGTGAAGCGGTGAGTTTGGGCGCGGCGACAATCGATGCCGACGGCAACTATCACTATCAAGCTAGCGCTGCACCGAGCGGCAATGCAGTGTTTAGTTTGGTGCTCAATGCGGATGGTAGCTATCGTTTTACCCTGCAAGGTCCGATTGACCACGCGCAGGGGAGCGATGAGCTGCTGGTAAATTTCAAGGTAGTGACAACCGATTATGATGGCGACAGCGCCAACATTTTGCTGCCCGTCACCATCCATGATGATCAGCCAACCATCACGGGAGTGCAAGCGCTCAGCGTTGGCGAAGACGATTTAACGTCAGGTTCAGACAGCAGCAAAG
>NZ_NDIM01000033.1:0-2551 GCF_002241375.1 Vibrio sp. V19_P1S1T109
AGCTATAGGGGCTTACGTTAGCGCCCAAAAAAAACGCTGACAAGCCTTTTTAAGCCTATCAGCGTGATCTTTTACTTATTTTTGCTGCACATCACTATTTTTTAGCTTCAAATTCAACCCCAGAAGGGTCTCGTTCAAGTGCGATCTTCAAAACTTCATCAATCCATTGAACGGGAATGACTTTTAGATCAGCAATCACATTTGCAGGGATCTCTTCCAAATCACGCTCATTCTCTTTTGGGATCAATACGGTGGTGATACCACCACGATGTGCTGCGAGCAGTTTTTCTTTCAAACCACCGATAGGTAATACTTCACCACGCAACGTTATCTCACCCGTCATCGCGACTTCCGCTTTCACAGGATTACCCGTCAAGCTAGAGACAAGCGCCGTACACATAGCAATACCCGCGCTTGGGCCATCTTTTGGTGTTGCGCCTTCTGGCACGTGAACGTGAATGTCACGCTTTTCATAGAAATCAGCGTTAATCCCTAATTTCTCGGCGCGTGCGCGAACCACAGTCATCGCAGCCTGAATGGATTCTTGCATCACCTCGCCCAGAGAACCAGTTTGCGTCAACTTGCCTTTGCCAGGCATTGATTCGGTTTCAATAGTCAGCAAATCACCGCCTACTTCTGTCCATGCTAAACCCGTAACTTGGCCAATTTGGTTACTGTCGTCGGCTTTGCCAAAATCACAACGTTGCACACCTAGAAACTCTTTTAAATTCTCTTGGTTGGCTACCACGGTTTTTACGTCTTTATTCAACAAGATTTTCTTCACCGCTTTACGGCAAATTTTTGAAATCTCTCGCTCTAAGCTTCGTACGCCCGCCTCACGTGTGTAATAACGGATAATACCAATGATGGCTGAATCTTCGATAACAATTTCATGAGGCTTCAAACCATTCCGCTCAACTTGCTTAGTCACTAGATGGCGTTTAGCAATATTCAGCTTTTCGTCTTCTGTATATCCGGAAAGGCGGATAACTTCCATACGGTCAAGCAGCGGACCTGGGATGTTCATTGAGTTTGATGTCGCAACAAACATGACATCAGACAAGTCATAGTCCACTTCTAAATAGTGATCGTTAAAGGTGCTATTTTGTTCAGGGTCAAGCACCTCCAACAATGCGGAAGATGGGTCACCACGCATATCTGAAGACATTTTGTCGATTTCATCAAGCAGGAACAGTGGGTTTTTCACGCCAACTTTCGCCATTTTTTGAATCAACTTACCCGGAAGAGAACCGATGTAAGTACGGCGGTGACCACGAATTTCTGCTTCATCACGCACTCCACCTAACGCCATACGGGTATATTGTCGACCTGTTGCCGCCGCTATCGAGCGGCCAAGAGACGTTTTACCAACGCCCGGGGGACCAACAAGACACAAAATTGGCCCTTTCAGCTTGTTGATACGACTTTGTACCGCGAGATATTCTAAAATACGCTCTTTGACACGATCTAAACCGTAGTGATCGGCATTTAAAATCTCTTCAGCTTTTGCCAAATCTTTCTTAACTTTTGAACGTTTTGCCCAAGGAACATTGACCATCCAATCAATATAGCTACGCACAACGGTTGCTTCTGCAGACATTGGAGACATCATCTTTAATTTCTGCAGCTCTTGTTCCGTTTTTTGGCGCGCTTCCTGCGGCATTTTGGAATCGTCAATCTTCTTCTTCAGCATTTCAAATTCATCAGGTGCGTCATCCATCTCACCTAATTCTTTCTGAATCGCTTTCATCTGCTCGTTGAGGTAATACTCACGCTGAGATTTTTCCATCTGCTTTTTAACGCGACCACGAATGCGTTTTTCAACCTGTAATAGATCGATCTCCGCTTCCATTTGTCCCATTAAAAATTCCAAACGTTCACTGACATCAACAATTTCGAGAACTTTTTGTTTTTCAATCAATTTCAATGGCATGTGAGCGGCGATGGTATCAGCCAAACGCGCTGCTTCATCAATCCCATTTAACGACGTTAATACTTCAGGCGGGATTTTCTTGTTGAGTTTGATAAAACCATCAAATTGGTTGATTGCGCTGCGAACGACGACTTCCTGCTCTTTATCATCCAACTCAGGAGTGACAAGATACTGCGCTTCTGCGGAGAAAAATTCACGCTCGATGAAGCGATCAATTTTCGCTCGCTGTTGGCCTTCAACCAACACTTTCACGGTACCGTCAGGTAATTTCAGAAGTTGTAAAATCGTTGCAACTGTCCCGACTTCAAAAAGATCTTCAATTTTCGGTTCGTCGGTTTCCGCTTGCTTTTGTGCCACAAGTAACACTTGCTTGTTGTTATCCATCGCCGCTTCAAGGCATTGGATGGATTTTTCTCTGCCAACAAACAAAGGAATGACCATGTGAGGATAAACCACCACGTCACGTAGAGGTAGTACGGGGATCTCGATACGCTCGGAACGTTCCAAGTTCATATTATTCTCTCTTCCGCTTCAACTGATTACCGAGTATATGGGGGCTAACTCACTGGATTCAATAACAGAATAAAAAAAAGGAGGTATTTGCTACCTCCTTTAAAT
>NZ_NDIM01000295.1:0-2537 GCF_002241375.1 Vibrio sp. V19_P1S1T109
GGTTAATACCGTTGTACAAGCTGAAGCATTTAATCAAAAACCGATATTCATTATTCGCTCTTCTAACAATATTGAATATAAGCAAGATAAATTACCAAGGTTGGATGGAATTACTCGCGACTATAACAAAGAAATCATTATGTACAATCGCCAGAATAACATCAAACTTCCGACTGATGCATCCATCACTGATGCTAATGTTGATTTTCAAAATGAAATTAAATCAAAGCCTGTTGAAATGGTTCAATATTGGTTTGCTGAAGCTGATGTTAACGATCGGAAAATATTTGAAAACTGGGCATTTAGCAATCGAGATAACATTAGCCAACCTCTGACGGCAGAAAATAAGCCATTAGATATGCTAGGGTACTGGTATGAGAAAGCGAATAAAGCTGAGAAGTCTCAGATTCTGAGCTGGTTACTAAATCAATAATCAAGCTTGCGATTTATCGTTATAAAAGGCATGGTTAAATCATGCCTTTTAAGTATTACGCTTACTATGAATATTAGCCAAGTTTCTCAGTTAACAGCACTTACCGCTAAGTCCATTCGTCTTTATGAAGAGAAGGGGCTGATATCGTCGCCCCTTCGTTCAGAGAATGGTTACCGTCATTATCAACAAGCGCATATTGATGATCTTTTACTTATTGCGCGATGCAAGCGCGTTGGTTTTAGTTTAGAGGAATGTAAATCTTTACTCGCCCTTGCCAACGATCCGTCCCGGACCAGTTTTGCAGTCAAAGAGAAAGCGCAAGAGAAGTTGAAACAAGTATCACAGAAGCTGGCAGAGCTTTCATTGATTAAGTTGCAACTAGAAGAGTGGATTACCGAATGTCCAGGCGACGGCGGTAGTGAATGCCCAATCATAGATAATTTGAAGGGGCAGTGTTGCCATAACGACTTGAACAAGTCAGTGTGAAAATGAGCTCATTAGCTAATGAGCTGTCGAGGCACACACTACAATTGGGCTGCCCATAAATGAAAAAACCAAAAGCAATTCATCACTTTTGGTTTTTATGTACTTTCTTACTGATGTTTACTCAATGAGGCTGGCTCTCTTTAGGCTCAACAATCAACACAATTCCTTCGACATCTACGACTTTAACCACAACATCGGCTTCTAGGTTTTGCTGGCATTTTGCTGTCCACGTCGTATCGCCGAGCTGCAATCGAAAAGTTGCCCCTTCTTGAACGCTCTCTTTAAGACGAGCTGTTTGTCCGATCAGCTGTTTCTGTTTCTGGTTCAGATCACGAGTCTCGTCACCATCGTGGTCTGATTTAAATTGTTTACGCCACCATAACCAAGTCGTGACGAGTGATAAACTTGCAAAAGCCATCCACTGCAGTTGCCAACTGATGGGGAGCATCGCAAAGATAAGGCCAACGATGAGTGCGGAAATACCTAACCAAAGAAAATACCCAGCAGTTCCAAGCAGTTCCAATGCAACAAGCACTAAGCCTAATGCGAGCCAGTGCCAATAATTCATTTGTTGTATTAGCTCTATCACGTTAGGCCTACTTATCTTGTGAGGATTTTAGGTTGAACATTTCAGCAATGCCAGCAACCGAACCCATCAACCCAGTTGCTTCTAATGGCAGCATGATGATTTTGCTGTTTTCTGCTTGACCAATGGCTTTAAGTGCTTCGGTATATCCTTGAGCGATAAAGTAGTTAACCGCTTGCATGTCACCTTGCGCAATCGCATTCGAAACCATCTCCGTCGCTTTAGCTTCCGCTTCGGCAGCGCGTTCACGTGCTTCTGCTTGAAGAATAGCCGCCTGCTTTTCACCTTCAGCTTTAAGTATTTCAGACTGCTTTTGGCCTTCGGCGCGTAAAATTTGTGCTTGACGTACGCCTTCGGCTTCTAACACTTCAGCACGTTTATTTCTCTCCGCTTTCATTTGCGCATTCATCGCTGCGGTTAAATCCGCTGGTGGTTGTACATCTTTAATTTCGATACGAGTGACTTTTACACCCCAAGGGTTAGTCGCCTGATCGACTATCGATAACAATTTAGTGTTGATCATGTCACGCTGGCTGAGCATTTCATCCAGTTCCATCGAGCCCAGTACGGTACGCATATTGGTTAGAGTTAAGTTGCGAATGGCGTGTTGTAGTTCGCTAACTTCATAGGCGGCTTTCGCAGCATCAATCACTTGCACGAAGCAAACCGCGTCGATAACAACATTGGCGTTATCTTTGGATATCACTTCTTGTGCTGGGATATCAAGCACCTGTTCCATCATATTAATTTTTTGTCCGACGCGATCAATGAACGGAATAATGATATTTAAACCGGGGCGTAGGGTGTGTGTGTAACGTCCAAAACGCTCTACTGTCCAATTGCTCCCTTGTGAAACGGTTTTCACTGCAGAAAAGATAAATGAAATAACGACGAATACAAATATGCCAACGGCGACGAGTGAATCAATAGCCATAACGGTTCCTTTTTAGTATTAAATAATCCTAATGTTGATGTTCCTTTCTCTATTGAAACGGCCGCTGTGTTAGCTAAGTTCGTTCACCCCAATCATAG
>NZ_NDIM01000290.1:0-2518 GCF_002241375.1 Vibrio sp. V19_P1S1T109
CTTTTCGAGTCATCGTTAAAATTTTGTTATGGGGATTCACCGTGTTACATCTTAAAAGCAATTCTGAGTCAGGAATTCAGAATTTTGACAAAGCAAAGCAGGTAAGTTTAATTTTTTACGCTAATTAAGGCCTTTGAAGAAGACTAAATGGCATAATTTAAAATTAAGAGAATGACATTATCACGTGACTAACGATCTGATAATATTGACGAATGCATGACGCATGCCTCGCGCTAAAGATGTTACATTTCAATGAAAATTAGTCACTTATGCCGTTGAGAACTTGCTTTTACAACCAACTATCGGCAACCTCTACTCTATTGCTTGCAAGGATAAAATAATGAACCTAATTAAACCGGCTTTATGTACATTAACCATGATCTTTAGTGCCTCTGTATTGGCTAATATCACTCTTGAAATTCCAGACACCATTAACTTATTAGCGGTGAATGGTCAGAAGCCCGAAACTTCTGGCAGCCTATTTTCCTCAGCGAAAAGCCTTGAGCTGGCCGATGGTGAACAACAAATCGTCTTCAAATACGCGCCTTATTTTACGCAAGGGAATGACCGTGTGATTATCGAAAGCGATGCAGTCATTGCCACATTCACCGCAAAGGATGCAAAACTGAATTTTGCCATGCCTGAATACCGTGATGCACATCGAGCAGAGAAAGAGATTAAAACAATGCAATGGTCACTGATTGACCAAGCAGGCCAAACACTAGAGATGAAGCAAGATCGCCTTCTTAAAGAAGGGTATCAAGTAGGCCGTGACTATATCCGTGAAGCAAATGACTATAATCGCGCAGGGGGTATTGCGGCTATTGGAATGACGGATGTTGCTATGCTGCAAAATGAACTAGCTCAGTCAGGAAATGTACAAAACGCCGCCGAAGAAATGCTGCATTTTTGGTACAACAAGGCTGATGAGAAAACGAAAGCACGCTTTAAAGAATTCGTTAACCAACAGTAATAACATCTCAATATGAGCTCTCTGAATTGAGAGCTCATTAGTATTGAAGTAGTTTGTGCTTAGCTTACCAGAACAGCATCGCAATCATGGTCAGCAAGCCAATACAAGCAATATTTAGCATCATACCCACTCGCATCATCTCACTTTGCTTAATGTGTCCAGAGGCAAACACTATCGCATTGGGTGGCGTCGCAACGGGCAACATAAATGCACAAGAAGCCGCAATAGCAATCAATACAGATAGAATCACGGGTGAGATACCAAAGGCTTCAGCAACACTGGCAAACACCGGAATAAGCAGCGCTGCACTGGCTGTATTACTCGCGAATTCCGTTAGGAACACCACGAAAACAGCAATCACGAATACAATAAAGAACAGACCTAAATGAGAGATCAGGGCACTTAGTTCATTGGCTAGGAAAACGCTGGTTCCCGTTTGCTTAAGTACGTTGCTCAAGCAAATACCGCCACCAAACAGCAGTAATACCCCCCAATCTGCCGTTTTTTCTACATCTTTCCAGTGCACCACTCGGGCAAAATTGACCAAAACAATCGCACCCAGCGCAACCAGAGTATCAAAGCTCGCAAAACCACCCAGCATGGCATTGACTGGTTTGCTAAATATCCAACAAAAAACCGTTAATGCGAAAATACCAAGCGTGACGACTTTACCTTTATCCCAAGTAACAGGTTCATAATTGAGCTCGAACTCTCCATTAAGATCCGGTTTTAATGCGAAATATAAAATAGTAATCGCAATGGGCAGCATAATCGCCGCCGTTGGAGCACCAAATTTCATCCAATCTGTAAATGAAAGACCAACCTCAGCCGCGGCAATCGCGTTAGGAGGGCTTCCTACGATGGTGGCAATACCACCAATGCTGGCGCTGTAAGCAATACCTAAAAGCACAAAAACATAGGTAGAATGACCACGGTCTTTATCCACTTTGCTGAGCACTCCAAGCACAAGCGGTAGCATCATCGCAGCGGTGGCAGTGTTACTGATCCACATTGAAAGCGCGGCAGTCACACCAAACAACATGAATACCGCAACGCTCATTTTCCCGCGCGCCATGATAAGAACTTTATCGGCAATAACTTTATCCAGCCCCTGCCGATGCATAGCAGCAGCCAATGCGAATCCACCTAAAAATAGGAAGATAATCGAGTTAGCAAAGTTATTGAGCGCCGTTTGGGTGTTGAAAACACCAAAAACGATGGCCATGATAGGCACAAGAATGGCAGTGACTGTGACGTGTAAAGCTTCCGTTAACCACAGCACAGCAATAAATGCCAGCATACTAATGCCCAAAGCGACATTAGAATCAACAGGTAAGGCATTGTACAAGATAAAAAACAGGACAATATCGGCTAGGATGATAAGGCTGTTGCGGTTAAAAAACCATTCTCGGGTGTTGGAGGGTAAAGGGACACTATCGTTTCTATTCATTATTATTTTTCCTTATGAGGGCCTACTGGCAACAATATGATCACACATATTCAAACAAGGAGATAATAATTATTGCGAAATTGTTAACCTTATCA
>NZ_NDIM01000096.1:0-2516 GCF_002241375.1 Vibrio sp. V19_P1S1T109
TAGTTAAGCCCTGCTCGATGAGTGGGGCTTTTTTTATACTTAGAAATCAAAAATGCGCAATGCATTGACCACAAATGTTACGCTTACCACATTTATTTTGATTCAATTGCCTATTTATCAACTGAATAGCGCATCTTTCCTATATGATTAGGGCTTGTCTATACTCTGCAGTGTTCGTATGAAGCTATTTCACATTCTTCCATTGACGTTACTCAGTGCTTCTGCGCTGGCCTCTCAACACGCAACGGTTGCTTTTAACCTCGATAACGATGGCGTATTTGGCGTAGATCGCGACTACACCAATGGTTTATTTTTAAGCTACACCTCAGGGGCGATTGCTCCATATTGGTGGGCTAAACCACTCAGCCTTTCGGTTTGGGGAGCGGCCCCATTGGACAAATGGGAGATCAGCATTGGCCACAAAATGTGGACTCCTTCGGAGATTTCTCTTACCAAACCAGAGCCGAATGAACGACCTTACGCTGGGTATTTACACACCGGGCTTAACTATATTAGTTTGCATCCCCAACAAGCCACGCGGGCAAATTTAACCATTGGAACCACCGGAGATGCTGCGCTTTCTGAGAAAGCGCAAAAGTTAGTGCACAGCATCACTAAATCTGACGAACCCAATGGCTGGGCCTACCAAGTAGAGGAAAAAATCGTCGGCAGCGTGGGTTATCTGTCTCACTTTAATCTGGCACGATACCGCAGCTATGCAGGAACTGACGTTGAGCTTTCCAACGTTTCAGAGGTCAATGTAGGTAACTTTCGCAGTGATCTCTCCACAGGTTTTATGATGCGTTGGGGGACCGATCTTGCGGGTAACTTTGGCAGTGCTCAAATCAGTGCAGAAAACCCTTTCTCGGCAGGGATGATTGGTGCCTCGGATACTGGATGGTTTCTATTCGGAGGTGTAGAAGGACGCTATCGCTTCAATGACATTACCATCGAAGGAGATAGGCCTTTAAACGGATTGGATCACCCATCTGAATATTACCAAGTTAACTTGGAAAATCTTCAGGCGACCGCCGTAGTTGGTGCGGCTTGGTATATTCAACAAGTCGGTGCGAGTTTAACGTTCACCGCAAACACACCTGAGTATAAGGAAGACAAAAACTCCATTCACGGTGTCGGTAATATTTCTCTTTTTGCTTTTTTCTAACGTTTAGCAAACTGAAATTATATGGTGAAACTTTGGCAGTCTACACTTAGGCTGCTAGAGCGTTTATCCACAATCTGGCTGGTTGCTCTTAACTGTTCATTGTTCTCTTCCAAGGCTTTCATGGCTCGAGATATTTGTATCATATTATCTGCCATTGAATGGCTAGTGGTCGCCAAATCTCGGATCGATGCAAAAATGGCTTCTGTTTTATTCGCCGCTTCATCTGCTTTTTTGATAATTTGCGCGATGGCCTGTATTGCCTCATTACCTTTCTCTTGCCCACTCTGCATAGACTGCTCAGATTGCGCAATATAAGTGATTACTTCCGCACTTTCCTTTTGCATAGTATCAATCGTGCCGGAAATTTCGGCCACGGCATTGACCGTTCTTACTGCTAAACTTCGAACTTCATCAGCGACAACAGCAAAGCCTCGACCTTGCTCTCCCGCTCTCGCCGCTTCAATTGCGGCATTGAGTGCCAATAAGTTAGTCTGCTCGGCAATACCATTAATGATGTCCATCACCGAGTCTACTTTTGCAGAAGCTTGTTCAAGTTGATGAATGTGACCTGCGGCCGAGCTTAGGATTTTACCAACCTCAACCAGTGACGTAATAGCAACGGAAATCACTTTTCCTCCCTCTTCTGCGCTTTGCATAGAAGATTTGCTGAGTTCCGCAACAAACTCCAATGAGTTGGAGACTTCTTGGGTCGTCACGCTGACCTCTTCTGTGGCCGATGCCAATAATTGCGTTTGTCCCAAAACGTCAGATTGATTTGTCACCAAAGTGTCTAATCCAACATTCAGTGACGCGGCATCACCAGACAAGGCTTCACTGCTTTTCTGCACACCACTCACCAATTTCCCTAAATTTTCACAGCTTTGGTTAATGGCCAATGCCAGTTGATTGAATTCGTCCTTTTCGTTATTCGTCATCGGCATACGGCGTGACAAATCGCCACGCGAGATATTGTTCAACACGTGAATTGTTTGCGACAAAGAACGAGAAAGAGAAAAACTAAAGGTAAGGAAAATAGCAATGGTCAATATGGCAAGTAACGCACAGGCCGCCAATACAGACCACTGTGTTTGCGATGCGGTCGTTTTTGCGGCCAACTGATATTGCTCACTCAACGCGGAAAGCTTGGTTGAAATATCTTGAATCACCGACTTAACTTGCGCCTCTGTATCGCCTCTTTGTTTCTCCATCACTTGCAATTGCTGAGACAGTTCACTCACACGTAAAAAAGCCTGTTTAAATTGTTGTATCTCTTTTTCATACAGATCCAACATCGAATAAGAATCAGACATATTGACGAAACTGGCCATAGCACGATTAAACAGTTTTAAGT
>NZ_NDIM01000032.1:0-2516 GCF_002241375.1 Vibrio sp. V19_P1S1T109
GTTGTATGTGTTCTATATTTGGCATTCTTGATATTAAAAGTGATGCAACAGCGTTACGCCCAATAGCGCTAGAGATGTCTAAAAAAATGCGTCACCGCGGCCCTGACTGGTCTGGCATCTATGCTTCAGAAAAAGCAATCTTGGCTCATGAGCGCCTTTCTATTGTCGGTTTAAACAGCGGCGCACAACCACTTTACAGCCCAAATAAAAAGCACATATTAGCGGTCAATGGTGAGATTTATAACCACAAAGAAATTCGTGCTCGTTACCAAGGCAAATACGATTTTCAAACCGACTCTGACTGTGAAGTGATATTAGCGCTTTATGCAGACATGGGTGCCGCGCTGCTTGAAGAACTCAACGGCATCTTTGCCTTTGTGCTCTATGATGAAGAAAAAGATGAGTACCTCATCGGGCGTGACCATATTGGTATCATTCCTCTTTACCAAGGCCATGACGAACACGGTAACTACTACATTGCATCCGAAATGAAAGCTTTGGTAAGCATTTGCAAAACTATCAGTGAATTTCCTCCTGGTAGTTACTACAGCTCGAAAGAGGCAGGCGCACAGCGCTACTATATTCGAGATTGGAATGAATATGCGGCAGTCCAAGGCAATAGCAGCAGTAAAGAAGAGCTAAAACAAGCATTAGAAGCGGCCGTGAAGCGCCAACTGATGACAGATGTACCTTATGGTGTTTTGCTTTCTGGAGGATTGGACTCTTCAATTACGTCAGCCATTGCGAAACGTTACGCTGCAATGCGAATTGAAGATGATGAACAATCAGAAGCATGGTGGCCACAGCTTCACTCTTTTGCGGTGGGTTTAGACGGTGCTCCAGACCTTAAAGCGGCTCGCGAAGTTGCTGAAAAAATTGGCACTGTACACCACGAAATGACTTATACCATCCAAGAGGGTTTAGATGCTATTCGTGATGTTATTTACCATATTGAAACGTATGACGTGACGACAATTCGAGCCTCTACTCCGATGTATTTGATGGGGCGTAAGATCAAAGCCATGGGTATCAAAATGGTACTTTCCGGCGAAGGAGCGGATGAGATCTTCGGTGGTTACTTATACTTCCACAAAGCACCGAACGCGCAAGAATTCCACGAAGAAACTGTGCGTAAACTGCTGGCGTTGAACTTGTTTGACTGTGCTCGCGCTAATAAATCTTTAGCGGCTTGGGGAGTGGAAGGACGCGTTCCTTTCCTAGACAAAGAGTTTATTGATGTTGCAATGAGGCTTAACCCTGCTGACAAAATGTGTGGCAATGGCAAGATGGAAAAACACATTCTACGTGAGTGCTTTGAAGATTATCTGCCAGCCTCGATTGCTTGGCGTCAAAAAGAGCAATTTTCCGATGGTGTGGGCTATAGCTGGATTGACACACTAAAGAGTGTTGCTGAAGAAAAAGTTACCGATCAACAGATGGAAACAGCAAAATACCGCTTCCCATATAATACTCCAGCGACAAAAGAAGGGTATGTTTACCGCGAGATCTTCGAAGAGCTGTTCCCGTTAGAGTCTGCTGCACAATGCGTTCCTGGAGGTCCTTCTGTAGCTTGTTCTTCCGCCAAAGCAATTGAGTGGGATGAATCCTTTAAAAATTGTATTGACCCGTCAGGCCGAGCTGTCAAAGCGGTGCATAATGAAGCGTACTAACCAAAACGCTGGCTAATAAAGCAAATAAAAGGCGCAAAATGCGCCTTTTATTTGTCTAAAGAGCTTACCGTAGAGAGTCAATCACGAATCTAATTCTAAATGCTTATTATCGATGCTCATCGGTATCACTTGGCTGATCATTTTAACCAGCATAATCGATCGCGTCTCACCATCGGGCTCTTGATAAATGGCATCAATTCCTGAGAACTGCCCACCCTTAAGTCGAACTACCTGCCCTTTTTCTGGAATATTGAACGATGCTACCGGTAATTTTAACTGGTCGAGTAACTTCAATTCCTCGATCAAATCACTGTCCAACTCCTTCGGATGTGAACCAAATCGGATGAAATCAACCACACCGCGAGTAGAGCGCACACTGGTAAAGGTTGGGCCAATTTCAAAATCAAAGTAAATGAACATATAGGAGGGAAAAAGTGGCTCTTTGACAACTTGCCGCTTACCCCGAAGAATTCTCTCTAGTTCAATTTCTGGGTAGAAACATTCGACACCTTGGTTTTCAAGGTGTGCTTTAGCACGCCTCTGATCGCCACGTTTACAATACAACAAATACCAACGTTTCATTTTATTCCTAGCTACTGCTTTTCTTTTTCTTGAATCCTAACACCATCCTCCTCCTCAATAAACGGCTAATAAACTGAACACAAAAATAAACCCTTAATGTCCGAACAAGGCAAATTCAAATAATCAGTAATGAAAGATAAGTTTTCATAACGCAACAAAACTTTGAGTATTGATAGACATGCATTTCAAAAACAATGAGTTAGTTAATAATGCCAGAATAAAATACTGATTTTACTCATTGCGATACGCTAAAAGCCCATGTAT
>NZ_NDIM01000178.1:0-2488 GCF_002241375.1 Vibrio sp. V19_P1S1T109
CTCCATTAAAATTATTTAACATAATTGTTTTTGGTTTAAAAACCTTAAAATAGAATAAATCATCTCGCCATACCCCATTATATTTTGGTGTTCTAGTAAGATTGACCGGCATTGAAACAATAGTAGTATCTTTCATCGGTGCACTAGTATTACAAAATCCAATAGGCCATGGCAACCCTTCAGAAAGTTCAGTATAGCATGGCGTAGTATTAATAAACTCCGCACCATTCATAAAAGCATCTGGCTTATATTCAGCATTAATATCAAACACAGCCGAATAAGAAAGTATCGGAAACATAAAAAGCATAAGTGTTATGTTTTTTTTATAGAGCATGTTCATTTTTAGAAACCATTCTGAACTAAAGAGAATTTGTAGTACAGGTGTACGTTAATTATATTGTTTTGCAATGCTACTAGACTTACACAATAAGTCTCCAACTAAGATAGTATCGTGTATAGATCCATTTTTTAAATCACCCAATGAAAATTCACAGGAACTCTGGTATTCATTTTCAACGGTTAAGCTCGGTTGTTTTAAACTGACATCAACGACAAAGAATCCATCAGGTTCACTCACCGTCCTTCCAACATGATTGATCACTTTTGCACCTCCTAATGGTTGAGCATGTTCATCAACTAAACGACCAATTACAGTCACTGTTTTCACGACTTGGACTTTGTGATAACCAACGCCGCCTCGGTTTAAATAATATGGCACAAATGCAGGACGAATGGTCAATGGCGAAGAGTATTGGTCAATCATATCAAATTGTAAGGTTCCATTTTCAAGGGCCGCCACAGGTACTAAGTGTCGTCCACTACCTAAGGTCATACTCTTCCCACCATCGCTAGATACGCGCAAACGAGCCTCTGCTGTATCAGATTCAATATCTAAAATCATAGCAGCTTCTTGTTGGCCACCTCCAGAGCCAATTGCGCTACCTTTTCGATTGATCGCGATCGAACTGTCCATATTTACGCCGTATGACCAATCACGATTATATGAGGAATTTTGCATAAAAACATCTCCATCTACCCAATCGGCAGAGTAGCGGCCATAACCCGAAAAGCCTGAACCATAATTGTCTTGAGTTATACCTGCACTGATCTGTTTTAAAGGTCCTAAGTCCATTTGTTGTTGATAATTCAAACTGAACTCTTGATCTTGTTCACCTGAGCGTGAAGTACGGCTACCCAAACCCAATGATAAATTTCCATTTCCATAACCAAAACTGATTGAAAATGAAAGCCTTGCACCGCGATCTCTCTCATTATTAGTACTTAAGCTTCCTGGACGATCAAACAAGGTTAAACCCCAGTTTACCCATTCACCTTGCCAACGCTCTGCATAACTCCAACTAAGGTTAACCGATGAACCCTGTTTAGGCTGATGAGCAAGATAAAGATTTGTGCTTCCCCAACGTAGCAACGGATACTGCATAGAAAAGTAAGCGGTTGATGCATCATCATGATGAGTTGTATGTCGAGCAGTATGACCTAGTACCATGTTAATAGTGTTCAAATTTATTATGCCTTGTGCATTATATCCCCAACCTATTCCTTCACTGTGGTTCAGAGTACTCAACCAACGCAGTGAAGGTGAAACGTTCCAATCGAATGATATTGACTGGTGTAAACGTTTATCAGCATAACGATTTCCAATACCTACTATCGTTGAGGGTGTTAGTAAATGATTCAACTCTACACCGGCAGTTAATACTTTTGGGATATCCTCATCAATATTGCTCCAGAGCGGAACCTGCCAACCTGCGTAAAGGTTATAACGCCAACGATCTTCTGGTGTCGTCCAACTTGATGGCTTATACACCATCTCAGTTTTTCTTTGAGTTTCTTGACCATCCTCAAGTATGCGAAGTTCGATCTCGTAAATACCTGCCGGCAGTGTCTTGGTATCGAGCATCTGTAAACCAGATTGAATCAGTTGCGATTGCAATAACTGACCATTTTTGTAAATTTCGACGATTCCGGGACGTGCACTGGTTAATTGAATTGGGACTAAACTTGGCACCCCTTGATCTTTGCGTAATAAATCTGAATTACCAAACATAACGCCTACAGTATTAATATCGTTAGATGAAAAATAATTCTGTTGATGAATTAATCCTTGTGAATCAGGAGTGAAATATCCGAAGCGAGTGTAGTATTTACGATTAAGCTGCTCGATATAAGCTTGCCGGATACTTTGTTGATTATAATCACCTTTGACTACATCTCCTTCTGAGAATAGCGTCCACGAATCGACATTACCTTCTAACTGAAAGTTCAGCAAACCAGTCTGTTTTTCTCCTTCAGAAACCCAACGGAGTTGATTGCGCAGTAACAACCCTAGGTTTTCGTCAGGTAATGTCAGGTAGTTATCTTCACTTTCTCGCATCTCAGCCTGACGAGTTATGATAGAAAGCTGAGATTTATCTAGGCTATAATACGCCATTAATATATTCACAGAGCAATTTACACTACATTTCCC
>NZ_NDIM01000333.1:0-2376 GCF_002241375.1 Vibrio sp. V19_P1S1T109
TAAGCGCATCATAAACCCCGCATTCTAATCGTCTGGCCCGAATAATAAGATCAAACCTCCAACCCAAAGGAGATTTGAAATGGCCAAACGACGCACTAACCAAGAATGGCGAACCCTGTTCGAACACTATGAATCCAGCCAGTTATCACAACGATTATTCTGTGAACGTAACGGACTGAGCCTCTCCACTTTTTACGCTAAGCGCCAACAGTTAAAGCACATCGAAAAACCGAACACGGTTGGCTTTGTTAAAGCAGAAGTCGTTGAAAAGACCACAAAGTATCAAGCCATTCACGCTGTCGTTGCCAACATGACACTACTTGTAAACAGTGTTGAACTGAGCATCCCACAAGGCACGCCAGCGACCTATCTCGCAGAGCTTATCGGTGCGCTGTCATGAAACGCATGCTCAGTGCTCCCGAAATCTATCTCTATCGTGAAAGCGTCGATTTCAGAAAGTCCATCAACGGTCTCACTGCCATGATTGAAAGTGACACCGACTTACCGTTAGGAAGTGGTGCGTTGTTCCTATTCACTAACAAACAGCGCGACAAAATCAAAGTACTGTACTGGGATAAAACAGGCTTTGCTCTTTGGTACAAACGCCTTGAAAAAGCCAAGTACAAGTGGCCATCAAAAGAGCAAAACGACGTGTTTACCCTAACTCAATTCGAACTGGATAGACTGCTTTCAGGCTTCACAATTATCGGCCATAAACCCGTTCAAATAAACGATTTTACAATGAGTTAACCGACAATAAAGCCTTATCCACCAAGCGTTAACGGCATGATTTTAGTATAATAAATGCCATGAAAAAGACGCCAGATATTAACCCAGAAAGTCAAGATATTGCCGAGCTACAAGCGATGGTGAAAGCACTGATGGCGTCAGAAATCCAATTGAAACAAGAGCGTCAATCGCTGCTTGAACAGCTCAAACTTGCCTTCGACCGTCAGTTCGCTAAACGCTCGGAGGCGTTAAAGCCTTACGATGAATCTCAAGGTGATCTCTTCAACGAAGCGGAGTGTGAGGCAGCTAAGGAAGAAGAGGTTGAAGTTGTTACAACGACCATCACAAAGAAGAAACGTGGTAAACGCAAACCACTGCCAAAGACCTTGCCTCGTGAAGTTATCGAACTCGATTTAGACGACGATGAAAAGCAGTGCACTTGCTGTCAACATAACCTGCATAAAATCGGTGAAGACCGTAGCGAGAAACTTGAGTTCACGCCAGCGGTACTAAAAGTGTTGGAATATGTTCGTCCTAAATATGCTTGCCGCCAATGCGAGCAAACTCAGGACAAAAACCACGTTGTTCAAAAGCCAGCGCCGCAAAGCATTATCCCTAAAAGCTTCGCGACAGAAAGCTTGCTGGCCAATATCATCCTCGGCAAATACCAATACGCGATGCCACTTTATCGCCAAGAATCCCTGTTTACCCAGTCGGGTATCGAACTATCACGAACCACCATGGCAAGGTGGATTATCCAAGTCAGTGAGAAGTTCGCTCCACTTTACGCGGCCTTGAAAGCGCACCTACTCGAGCAAGTGGTGGTTCAGGCGGATGAAACGCCGCTCAATGTCCTCAAGGAAGACAAGCAATGCTACATGTGGCTCTACTGCTCGGGCGCGGACTCGCCAGGTGCCGCGCTCCCTAATGTGAGAAATATCGTCTTGTATGACTATCAAAACAGTCGCGCGAGGTCGTGCCCTGTTGCCTTCTTGGGCGACTATGATGGGTATCTGCAAACCGATGGCTATGGTGTTTATGATGGGCTTCATCGAGTCACCAATGTCGGTTGCTTGGCGCATGCTCGGCGCAAGTTCATGGAGGCTAAGAAGCTTCAAGGTAAAGGCAAGTCAGGCAAAGCGGATAGTGCATTGGCTAAAATCCAGAAACTCTATGGAATAGAATCACGCTTAAAAGGTGCCTGTGCCGAAAAACGGAAAGCAGAGCGCCAAGAGCATGCTAAGCCGATACTGGATGAGCTTTATGAATGGATGACAACTCAGAAAGTGCTTGAGTCTAGCCCGCTGGGTAAAGCGATAAAATACACGCTCGGTCAGTGGCCGAAGCTGAGCCGCTATATCGATGATGGTCACTTATCGATAGACAATAACCGTGCTGAACGCGCCATTAAGTCGCTGGTTATTGGGAGAAAGAACTGGCTCTTCTCGACCAATCCCAATGGAGCCGAAGCGAGCGCGATGCTTTACAGTATCGTCGAGACAGCGAAAGCCAACGGCCTTATCCTTTACGACTACATGGTCAAGTGCATGAAAGAGATAGCGAAATCTGAGCCTGATATCGATGCGCTCCTACCTTGGAACTTCAAACATTAATAATATCGCCCCGTGGGATCATGGGGCGGATACC
>NZ_NDIM01000353.1:0-2299 GCF_002241375.1 Vibrio sp. V19_P1S1T109
TAGTTATATTTAATTATCTTTCTTTACTTCTTTTTATCTTTCAAAACGGCCTTTGTTGCGTATCAGTGTAGAGACAAATTTGCCGCTTTGTGTGTTTCTTAGTCAAAACAACAAGTTTCAGGCAGATTTTGTCAACACATCGGCATCAGCCACGTTCGATAAACTCAACTACGCAGCGGTATTTTCGTGAGTTCTCGTATCAACAGCAATACGGCGTTTTTGCCGAACTGTGCGTTTAGCCATGCTTATTGAATTTCCATTCACCTTCACCATAAACCTTGAGACCAGTGGCATCGATGGCTAAGTGTCTTATCATTCTAGAAGTTTTAGGTTTAAACGATATTTCAACCTGCTTAGCTCGGCGACTGATACAAGTGTTATGTGGGTACTTCAATGGAACTCGGGGAATCATAAATACAGGGCCAATAAATCCTTGCCGAGTTCTTAACTGCAATGAGAAGATGCGCTTAATCATATGCAGTTGTGATCGCTAGGTCGCTAAAGCAACGAGATCTTCCACGCTTTTTTGTTTGCATTGTTTCCAATCGCTTATCGCTTCTTCATCAATCCAGAAGAAGTGAGCCACGATTGATTAAAGCTATCTACTGTTTCCAGTTGGTTGTTTTGTAACGAGGTTTAGGCATTATGCTACTGTGGAAAGTGAATGCAGCTGCTCAAAACGTAGAATCGATAATGAGTTCCATCGATTTACGCAACCAAGCCAGTTCAGGTGGAAAAACGTTTTACCTAATATGATTCTTGGTAGCAATACGTAGCTATTCTAGCCAAAAAAAATCGGCCTCAGGGACCATTCTGAAACCGATGAAAGTGGCTGCTAAGATCCAAAGGGGGAGGTGGATATGCAACCCAAATTTAGTCAATTTACTTATTGCTTATTACTTAAGTGTTCTTACCAAGGCGATTGGAGCTCTTCCACTTCGTGATAGCCTGTTATCTTTATGTCGACACGGCGATTAGGAGCAAGACAAGCAATCTGCTCTGCTTTATTTGTTACATCGTTACAGGTTGAGTCTGAAATAGTCTTTGCTTGTACGTGCATTTGACTTTCTGGTACGCCGATATGGGCGAGATAATTGGCTACCGCCTCTGCTCGCTCTTTAGAAACACGATCTCTGATTAGATTCGCCCCCAAGCTATCGGAATAACCAATTACTATGGTCTCCATCTGTTTTTTAGCATTAATTTCTGTTAGTTGTTGGTTTAACTTATCCAGTGATTGTAATGCTTCATTATTTAATGCGGTTTGGTTGAGGTTAAAGTGTACTTCTGTACTTAGCTCAAATGGTTTATCGACCATGATGGTAGCTGGCTGAATAATCTCTGGTTCTTCTGCTGATTGCATTATTTCAGCTTCAAAGGAAGTGGTGACTGCCATAGGTTCTACTTTTGCAGATCGGAATGGATGATAAACCAGTTCTAATGTTGCGAGGTTTTCATTCGGTTCAAAATGGGTTTGATAGAGTTCGCTTTGGATGTCTGCGACATCTTTGATGTAACGCCAACGTGCTTGCACAGCAAACTGATCGTTAATTTGATAAGCAAGGCCAGCTCCTAACACGGCGGAAACTTTGCTGTCTTTTTCGCCAAGTCCTTCAGTGTGAGACCAATAACCGCCAGCTTCAGCGAGTAAAGATAGGTCTCCTACTAGTGGCACTTTGCCATTTAAGCTGATCATACCACCTTGATTTTTAAAGGGGAGGTTATCTGTTTTACCATGCCCTAAGTAAAGATAACCGCCTTCAACCGAGAGGTAATTATTTAGGTCGTAGCCCAAAAATAAATTTGCTGCAGCCGCATCTTCTGCGCCAGATTCAACATTATCAATCTTATTTAAACCGTGAATGTGCCCAGCGCCGACACCAGCACCTAGATAAATATTTGATTCATCAGCCAGAGTGGTGTGTGAAATACCCATCAGAATGACTGATGTGAGTAAAGAAAAACGGAATTTATTCATTTAGCTATCCTTTAGTATCGAGTAAACATAGAAAAATTTCTTGACGTTGTTATTTTAATCTTTAATTTGGAAAATAAAGTACCGCTCAAAGGTTATTTATTTTGAGTGAGAATTGTATAGGTATATAAGGGTAGGTTGGTTACTATCCTCTTTTTTACTCTATATAAAGATAAAGGATAGTAACCGGAGTTGCAGGGAATGTTGGTTTTTACTTATTCTGTTTTATTTAAAAATTCATCAACATGAAAAATAATTCCACCAAATGCGGATGACACATAAATTTTATTTTTCTTATCCACGGTTTGTAGATAAATATCATCT
>NZ_NDIM01000259.1:0-2294 GCF_002241375.1 Vibrio sp. V19_P1S1T109
GGAGTAAATATGCATAAGTTCAAACTATCATTGGCAACAATACTCATTCTTTCATCGTGTTCTGCTTATGCAAATGAGCAAATTAAGAACGGCAAATTTAACGGGAACATGGATGGTTGGTGGAATGCTGGTGCAGATGTAAAAATCAAAAATGGCGAAGCATGTCTTGAGATTAGAAGTCCAGGAGAGAATCCTTGGAATGTGATTTTAGGACAGAGCGGGATGGGGTTGGCAAACAAAGCAGATTATGAAGTTTCATTTGATGCTTATGCAACCGTTGATACTCAAATGAGAACGCTTATTCAGCATGAAGGTCCTCCTTATACCAACTATTTTGTGGATGATACAAAAGTCTCACTGAAGAAGAAGAGCTATAAGTTTAAGTTCAGCCATGATGTTGAAAGCGATGCTAAAACTGAGTTCCAGTTTCAAATGGGCGCCCAGAAAAAGGGAACCGTATGCGTTAGCAATATTTCAGTCGTCGGTGAGAAATACATTGAAGAGCTGAAGATAAATTCTGTTCGTGCTAACCAAGTCGGTTACCTTCCTCAAGCAGATAAGTTTGTATTTGTCGCGAATGAATCTAAAGAGCCCTTAAAGTGGGTGCTAACAAACAACAGCAATATCAATGTCGATTTAGGTAAAACGGAAATCTTTGGTCTTAATAAGGCATCAGGCGAGTTTATTCACCGTATTGACCTATCGAACTACAGATCAGATATGAGTGGCTTGAAAGTAAAAGTCGGTGAAGACGAGAGCTTGCCATTTAGCATTAGCAAAGATATCTACAATCAGTTGAAGTACGATGCATTGTCTTACTTCTACCAAAACCGTAGTGGTATTGAGATTGATAAGGCTCTGGTACAGCGTGACGATCTAGCGCGTCCCGGCGGTCATATGAGCGATGTGGTTACCTGTTTTAATAAGACGGACAGCTGGGGTAATAAATGGCCAGGTTGTGATTTTTCTGTCGATGTAACCGGCGGTTGGTATGACGCTGGCGACCATGGTAAGTATACGGTTAACAGCGGTATCTCGACTTGGACTCTTTTGAACCTGTTTGAAAGAGGTAAATGGCTAGATAACGCACCAATTCCTTTTGCAGAAGGGAAAGTGAAAATTCCAGAAGCTGGAAATGGCGTTAATCCTTTGTTGTCTGAGGCTCGTTGGAATATCGAATTTATATTGGCAATGCAGATCCATAGTGACCAACCTGTAGCGGTTCCTGTCGGTGACCAGTCTGAAGACAAAACACTTAAACTGACTAAGATTGACGCAAAAGGTATGGCTTTCCATAAAGTTGCTGATGAAGCTTGGACAGGTATGCCACTGCCACCTCATATGGACACCCAAAAGCGATATGTGGGTTATCCAACCACTGCGGCTACGTTGAACTTGTCAGCAATTGGTGCTCAATGTGCGCGAATTTGGAAAGAGATTGATCCTGCGTTCTCAAAAAACTGTTTGAATGCGGCGCAAGAGGCTTGGGAAGCCGCGAGCAAAAATCCTCATATTCTTGCCTATGATAACTTCACAGGGTCGGGCCCATATGATGATAAAGAGCTTTCAGACGAGTTCTACTGGGCTGCAAGTGAACTGTATATCACCACAGGTGACAGCAAGTACCTTAAAGCACTGAAAGCTTCTCCTCATTATCTAGAGACACCAAAAGGTAACATTGAAGCTGATGGTGAAATGTTCTGGGGGTATACAGCGCCTCTAGCAACAATAAGCTTGGCTGTTGTGCCTAATGGATTGGGTGAGGATCAAATTAAAGTTGCAAGGAAAAACTTAATCGCAACCTCTGATAACTTTGTGGGCCAGATTAATAACGAGGGTTATCATATTCCCTACACGGTAGAAGAGTATCCATGGGGATCGAACTCGAGTTTTGTAAATAGAGCTATCTTCTTAATCTATGCGAATGATTTCACCGGCGATATTAAGTATGTAAAAGCGGCTGCAAATGCGATGGATTACTTACTAGGCGCGAACCCAATGAACCTGTCTTATATTACAGGTTACGGTACCAATGCGGCTAAAAGTCCACATCACCGTTTTTGGGCACATGCTGCGGATGAAAAGTCACCAGCTCCAGCACCTGGCGCACTAGTGGGTGGACCCAACTCAGTGAGTTACAGTGATCCAGTCGCTGCGACATTGAAGGGGCAGTGTGTTGGCCAAACCTGTTATAGAGATAACATTAATGCATGGTCGTTTAATGAGATCACGATTAATTGGAATGCTCCTCTCGTTTGGGTTTCTTCTGCTTTGGATGAAGGGCAATTATATTG
>NZ_NDIM01000261.1:0-21803 GCF_002241375.1 Vibrio sp. V19_P1S1T109
CATTTGTTTTTAATAGACTTATTATTTTTACCATTATATCTTCAGCACATTGATGCGCTAAAAGTGTGCTTATTGCACGACAGTTGTGCTTTTAATCAAAGATAAGGTAAGGCTTTCCTTCAACAACAACCTGCTTCACCTGAGTCTGAAACGCTGCACTTAACGCTTGGCTCTCTAATACTTGTTCAACCGAGCCGGAACTTTGCAATACGCCATCTTGCAGTAACAGAGCGCGATCGGCATGGCGCAATGTTCGATTGAGATCGTGATTGGCCATCACTACCGCTATCCCTTGCTGTGCAACCTCTTCAATCAAACGATAAAGCAACCCTTCTTGAGCAATATCAAGAGGCGCCGCAGGTTCATCTAATATCAATAACTGCGCGTAAGGGTTTAAGGTTGGCCAAATTTGCAAGCAAATACCGGCCAAGCGGACACGTTGCCATTCGCCGCCTGACAGTTGGTGAATGGATCGATGCAATTTATCTTGAATATTCAATCGTTGAGTGAGATGAACCACAGCTTGATTAACAGCCTGAGAATGTAAATCGGCGCAACTGGGGATCGCTAAGGCAAGATATTGATAAACATCGACATTAAAAACAGGCTTGTCGTTTTGCGACAGATAAGCTCGGTGCAGTGACAGCGCCTCTAACGATGCGCTTGAAAGCTGAAGATCACCAATGTAGACCTCACCTTGGCTCTCTGTCACGCCAGCTAACGCCGACAGTAAAGTGCTTTTTCCGCTGCCATTAGGCCCAATAACATGCAGCACCTCTCCCGCTTGGCAAGTAAAAGAGAGTGGCAATAAGCGTGATGAAACCTGCAGGCTATTAACGTGAATCATGGTTTTTCAACAACATCCAAATAAAAATCGGCGCACCAATGGTGGTAGTGACGACACCAAGTGGAAGCTCAGCAGCATTAAGCGCCGTTCTGGCAACGGTATCCGCGCAGACCAGTAAAAGTGCGCCGAACAGAGCCGACATAGGTAAAAGGTAGCGGTTTTCAGAACCAAACGCCAAGCGCAATAAATGCGGAACAACCAACCCAACAAAACTGATCACACCGCCCAATGCCACCGCAGCTCCTACCAGCAGCGACACGGCAAAAATCAATTTCCAACGTAGTCGATGCACATCCACACCTAACTGCTTTGCATGAGTTTCGCCCAACATCAGTTTGTCTAACGTTTTTCCTTGCAGAGCAAGCCAGATGATCACCGGAAGCGCAGCTAATGAAAGCGTATGTTGATACCAGCTTGCACCACCAATACTGCCCATCAACCAGTAAACCAGTTGCCTTAAACTGAGATCATTACTGAAATAAAACGCCCATGTCACCACAGCACCAGATAAAATACCCAGCGCCACACCGACCAACAGTAAGCGAGTTGTGCTTAAACGCATCGCTTTAGCCATGCTGACCAGTAAAAGAGTAAACACCATCGCACCGACTACGGCACAAAGCATGAAAATTTCAGGGGAGGCCAAGGCAGGGAAGAAAAACAGCACCACTACCATCGCCACACTGGCGCCACCAGAAATACCAAGCACGCCCGGCTCTGCCAAAACATTCCCTAATAACACTTGCAGCGCAGCGCCTGATACGGCTAGTGAAGCACCAATAATGACGGCAGAGAGCAGACGAGGAGCACGAAGTTCAGTCACTAACTGCCATTCCAGTGGTGACCAAGTGTGAAATGGGCTGATAAAGAGTTCACCCACCATCAAATAAAACGCACTCATCGTAATCAACAATGCCAGCATAGCGTAGAGGGCGTAATGCCAGCGACGCTGTTTTTTTAAGAGTAACTGATTGAACGTCATGCGCTTATATGTAAGTAAGAGAAACAATAATGGCCTAACCTTACCGTTAAGCCATTTAAATAGAAAGTGATATACCAAAGCAATCGCCTGTTAACCTTGTCAACAGGTCAAAAGATTAACAAGCCAAAAGTACCATCGGTTAATCGTATACCAATTGATCGTCTTCATAGCGTGTCGCCACTTTGCACACCATTAACGCGGCGCGCTGGCCTAATGCCACTTTTCGGTTAGGAAATACGATCGCTTCATCTTCATTTTTCGCCATGAGTGGCTTTTCACCATCATGACCAAATACCTCACCATGTTTAAACGCGGTGAAGTTTTCGACGTTATCATCAAACATGAAATCAAAATCGTCATGCAAACGGACGATGGTACGGCTGACACGATAAATGGTTGGCTTTCTTGGCAAGTGTTCAGGTGTCGCATTGGCTACCAAATCGCGCATGGCTAAGTCAAACGCGACTAATCGCTCTAGGTTGTTTTGACCAAGAGGTGCGACTTGCCCCAGCTCAAGCGTTAAAGCTTGCGCGGCAAAATTCTCTGCACTGTACCAACTGAAGGTACTCGAGGGTGAATTTGAAAGCAGCACCGCTTCGATATGCGCACTTTCAATCAATGCCATCAGTGCGCGGCTGCGGACAGGATGACGAGATTTGGGGCTGACGGCAAACGAATAATGTTTGGAGTGACGAATCGCACAGTGCAAATCAAGATGCCACCGATTTTGCTCAGCGGTGTGTTCGAAAAAGTCTTTCACTGTCTGTTTGAGATGCTGTGCAATCTCTCTTTCTAGGGAGGTATTGCCCTTTTTATCATCAAATAAACGGTTCAAATTTTCTTGCACGAAACGGGTATGTTGATTCGTCGCCTGAGGATGAGCCACAATAAATAAGCAGCGGTGTTGGACCGCTTGAAAACCTGACTGAATATCATCCACCAGCTTATTTACTAATTCCATTGGCGCAGTTTCGTCACCATGAATACCGCAAGAAATAATGATGTGCTTACTCTCATCGTTGAGATGAGCGGGAATCACTTCGAGCACTCCACGCGAGAGCACTTTAAGCGTAATACCAGCTGCCGTTTTGATTTCGCCAGTGACCATTTCTTGGTCTAAATCCAAACTATCAAATAGGAAAGATTGGCGGAAAAGGGACTTCGTCATGCGTTACTCCTTTATTGCACAGCGGTATGTTAATGAATTGTAGAAGCAATTTATGTTGAGGCGATCCCACTTATCAAGATGGATAAGGGTAAACTTAACTCATCAACGATCGTCTCAATACCTTATACAAAATACGCTTAACCAGAGGCCGGCGTTAATTGCCGGGAATTCTATCATTAAATCTGATAGTTACTCCATACTCTACTGCATGCTCACCCGGTGCTAAATTTGAATTCCGATGCTCTTCACACTCACATTCTCAGCGTTATCTTTTCCTATTTGGATATGAGTTAATGATTGATAGTCGATATTCAACACACTATACCAATGGCGGTTTTGCCAGTCAGTGCCTAGAACATAGGCAAGTATCATTCTGATTGTTCCACCATGAGCGATGATTAAAGTGTCTTGCTTAATCTCTTTAATCTGAGCCTCCCAAGCACGGGTTACACGCTGATGAAAATCGGCCAAGTTTTCTGCATTCGGTAGTTGATGTTGGGCCGGATTGGTCCACAAAGTTTCCACTACTGGCCACATCGATTGCAGTTCATCAAAGGCCACGCCATCGACGTCACCAAAATCCATTTCTTGGAAATCAGGCTCAATTTGGTAATCCAATTTCGGCTGCTGTAAAACCAGTTGCTGCGCTAAATCATGGCAACGGCGTAGCGGCGAAGTAATGATGTTTGAGAAGGAGTAACGGGATCTCAGCAAAGTGTGAGCGATCTGCTCTTGTCGATGCGCTTCAACGAGCACATCTGTTTTACCATTGAGCGCAGGCCGACCGACGGTTTTACCGTGGCGCATCAAATAGAGATTGATCATTGTGAGCCTTTTAAAGCGATGTCGTTTAGAGCAGTGTTTTTTAAAGCGATGTCTTTTAAAACAATCGGTAAGCCCGCCGCAATAAAGCTCACTCGGGTTGCTAACTTGGCTAGAGCTTGGTTAAGCCAGCCCGCGTTATCGACAAATAAGCGCGAAACCTCCCCCATCGGGATCACGCCAAGGCCCACTTCGTTAGCGACGATAACCAAAGTGGCGGGCGTTTGCTCAACGGCAAAACAGAGTTGCTCGACTCGCTTTTTTATCTCCGCTTCGTGAGCTTGCTGGCCATGGTTATAGATAACGTTATTCAGCCACAGCGTTAAGCAGTCCACCAATACCACATCATGTGCCGAAAAAGTGGCAATTAACTCAGGCAGTTGTTCAGGGCATTCGTGCTCTTGCCATTCCGACGTTCTTTGCTGCTGATGGTGAGCAATCCTTGCCTGCATTTCATCATCAAACGCAATCGCGGTGGCAACATAGTTAAGCTGAGCCTGCGGCAGCCGCATTAACAGGACTTGGTATTCTTGCTTTGCGGCCTGTTCAGCGAAACAAGACTTACCGCTACGCGCACCACCCAAAATCAAATGCACCATTATTCAATCAGTCCCATGCTCAAATAACCCAACCCAGCGAATACAATAAGCAGCAGATAGATCAGCAGTTCCATAATCTGTTGTGCAGCGCCAAGGCAATCACCCGTGAAGCCACCAATACGCGCCATCAACCAAGCTTTGAAGAAAATACGAAAAACTACAGCAACCAATACCAAACTTAAGCTTACCTGCCAACCAAACCATAACGCAGGCGCTAAGCCGCACAGCAGTAGAAAAATGAGCTCTGGAAGGGTTTGTTTATTGGCTAACGGCTTGCTTTTGCTGCTATCGAGATCGCTTACATACGGCATGTCGAAAATCAACGATGCCGCTATCGCACGGCTAAAACTGTAGCCTAGTACCCACACCATTAATACGTTGCCATAACCAAGTAGCGCCTCTAAAAAGAGAAACTTACACAGTAGCGCCATCACTAAACTGGCCGCACCATAAGTGCCAATGCGGCTATCTTTCATGATGCTCAAACGGCGCTCAGCCGTCATTCCTCCGCCAATGCCGTCCGCCATGTCAGTTAAGCCATCTTCATGAAACGCCCCTGTTAATAGCAAACTAGCCACCATCGTCAGTGCGATGCTCACCTCGTTCGGTAAAATCAGGATCAGCACACTGTAGATGGCACCGCAGATCGCGCCGAGTAATAGACCAACCAAGGAAAAATAGCGCCCAGATCGGTTCATTCGTTCACTGCAATAGGGCGTATTGTTAGGAATAGGAAGGCGCGAGAAAAAACTCAACGCCAACCAGAACAGCTCTAATTGATAAGCTAAAGCGCGCAGCATTACACTGTCACTCCTGCGTCGGCAAAACTGGCCATGGTGTTGTAAAACTCGGCGGCCGCTTTGACCAAAGGTACGGCTAATACAGCACCCGTTCCCTCACCCAACCTCAACCCTAAATTAAGCAGTGGTGTCGCGTTTAACTGTTCAAGTACGCGTTGGTGGCCCGATTCATGGGACTGATGAGCAAAAATCATCAACTCGCGGCAATCCGGTTCAATAAGTGTGGCCACATACGCGGCTACCGTGACGATAAATCCATCCACCAGAATCGGCGTTTGCTGCTGGTAAGCGCCTAAAAATGCTCCGACCATTTGCACAATTTCAAAGCCGCCTACTTCCGCAAGGACCGTTTCTGGATCCAAACCACGGCAGCGTGTTACGCCTTGCTTCACCAGCTCTACTTTTTTCTGATATTGCTGTGTTGAAATGCCAGTGCCGTAACCAACACACTGCTCAACAGAATGTTTAGAAAGCGCCGCTAATATCGCAGAAGTGCTGCTGGTATTACCAATGCCCATTTCACCAAACATCACTATATTGGACCCCGCACGGATCACCTGCTGCACGGCATGATTGCCTAGCAGTAGCCCTTGCTTCACTTGCTCTACAGACATCGCCGCTTGGCGAGCAAAGTTCTCCGTTCGGCTACCTAAGCGCTGCACAAGAAAGTGCGGATTGTCGCTTTCTACAGGGAGTAAAATCCCGCAATCTATTACTTTCATCTCGACTTGATTGCTGCGACAAAAACAGTTGATGGCCGCACCACCCGCCAGAAAGTTAAGCACCATTTGCTGAGTCACCGCGCTTGGCGCAATGCTAATGCCTTCATCTGCAATGCCGTGATCGCCAGCAAAGACCAGTACTGTAGGCTTATGAATGGTGATCTGCTGAGTGGGCTGAGGCTGATTTTGACTTTGGATTAAGGCGAGCTGGTGTGCTAATGACTCAAGTTGGCCCAGCGCTCCCAACGGTTTGGTTTTTTGATCGATTCTTTGTTGTATCGCTTGGCTATGATCTTGTTTTAACATTGCTTCTGGGCTCTTCCATGAAAAGAGAAGAGTTTACTCGTATTCGCTAGTATCGGCTAGGTTTTGCCTATTTGAGCCCAAAAAAAAACACCCCCTGTTTTCTATAAAATCAGGAGGCGTTTTTAGGTTTATATGGGCGCTATTGTCAAACAGACACGCCTACAAAGGCTGGTTTTAACCCATGAAAGACATGATTACGACAAGCTAAACTTCCCGGTATTCACATCCGACCATGCGGCCATAATCGCTTGCTGAGGCTGAGAAGCTAATCCATCCATAAAGTTGCTTTCTCCCACCTTAGGCGCGAAGGAACTCATCGCTTGAATGAGATTGTCTAACGCATTATCAGTCAAGCAGGTATATTCCTGCTCGCCTTGAGCGTCTTTTTCACCTAAACCGATAATAAGTTTGGCTCGATTATTTGCAAAATAATCATTGAAAGTCACACAACCTAACGCATCAAATAGCGTTTGATCGGAAGAGGTATCAGTATGGCGTGCTATAGAAATTTTCAGATCGTAACCACTACGCTCAAACCATAAACGGTTCCAATCAATACCGTTGAAGATGATGTTTTCACCTTGGCGAATATCTTCAACCACGTTATCGATCACCTCACCACTGACCACAAAACTGTCTACGCCAGCACCGCCTTTGAACGTATTTTGGTAACCCCCAAGCACCATGACATCGCTACCTTCACCACCGTTTAATGTGCTGAATTTTGAGATAGCGGCGGCAATTAAGTAATCCTCACCCTCGCCAGCATTAATCGAAGCATGGTAACCCATCAGTTTGACTTCATCGTTTCCTTGGCCAGCATCAATTCGGTTGTGATTGCCAAAGACTCTCGCAAAGTCATTGCCTGCACCAAGATCAAGTTGGTTGTTATTACCGATGGTTACAGCAAAGTCTTGATCGTCTCCCATGTCTACACGGTTGAAGTTACCTGAAGTGACTGCATAGTCATTACCTGCCCCCATGGTGATCTCACCACCTTCGCCAAAGACAAAGGATTGATCATCACCCGCGCCCATAAAGACGTGGTTAATGCGTCCGGCCACAACTGCCGTATCATTACCATCACCACCGAACATCATGTTCTCGCGACCCATTAAAACGCCCATATCATGGCCTTCACCGCCAGTGAAAATATTGGAGACTCCCGTTGCGTAGAACACATCGTCTCCACGTCCTCCCCAGAAGTTATTATTGTCGCCTAGATAAGCGCCGAGATCTTTACCGTCACCGCCCCAGTTGAAGTTGTAATTACCCAGAGAAACGTTCATATCGCCATCCCCTTGCAAATGCCCACTGTTACGAAGGAAATCAAACGTTTTATCCTTCATATTGAGCAAATCGGCGGTGAGATTCTGCTTCAGATTACTGACCAATGATGCCATCTCTGCCTGCTTATCTTTGCTAAACATAGTGGCAAATAAATTGGGCAAATTGAGCGCATTAAAACCAAATGCGCGCTCTGGTTTGGTTTCTTCAACAGTGGCTGATACGTTTTCCGTTGCCGCAGGCGCGCCATTGAGAGTCACTTGCGCTGTATCGTTTTCCTCTGGTGCTTTCTCTTTCAGTCCATGACTTTCAGCAAAGGATTGAAGACCATCAGCCCCCATATCGATTCCCGCTTTGAGACTATCTAGCAATTTTTCTGGGTCAGTAAATGCGCTGAGCTGCTCACCACCAAACTCGCCTATCACTTCTAGCATCTCTTTTAAAATGGCAACGCCATCTACCGCTTCATCAGTACGAGAGACTATTTTGCCATCAGCGGTGTAATTGACACCGAAGATATCACCTAAAGTCGTCTCTGCACCGACCTCAGCAAATTTACCCAGCAGCTTATTCTTAAGCTGACGAGGCAAGTCTTGCGGATTATAGGTAAAGGTCGTTTGAGCCATTCCCGTTGCTGAGAATTGCTGGGTTAACACGCCAAACAATGAACCGAGATTGGTATCCAAAATCGCTTGGATGTTGTCTCCGAACATAAAGTTCCAGTTGCCCGTGGTGACCTGAATATCGGCTCCTTGACCACCGACCGCGAAGTTAAAGGCCAACTTCTCGTTCATTTGACGGAACTTATCCGCACGGCTCATCTTGCCAGTATCATTATTACTATTGCCACTTAGCCACTGGTTGTACTTTTTATTCAACGTTGCTTCAGCGTCAGACTTCAAGCCGCGGCTGCTGCGCTCATTCTGAGAGTCCAAATCAACCAAACTGCTGTAGTCAACACTGCTAGTTTGATCGAGACCGGACATCTCTTTGACAAATTTTTTCGCACCAGAGAGTGTCCACTGCTGTTCTTGAGCCGCTAACCAATCGGCACCCTTTCCTGATTGTGCGATGCTTTGTAATACTCCTGAAATACGTGATGCACCATCAAATGGATTGACCAGTGGCGGTGTCGGGATCGACTTATCCATCATCACGATAAGGTCATTACTGCGACCCATATTGAAACTTACGTTGCGGTTACCCATAAACATTTGAGCACCTTCAAGCGCCTGATAACCAGCGATGTCGACACTATGTTTGCTGTCACCATTACCAATATGAACCATGACATTGTTGTCACCAAAGGCCAGCGACTTAAAGCCTCCCGTACCCACTTTAATACCAACATTTGACGTACCCCAGTTAACTGCGGTGAACTCACCATCACCGACGTTGACCTGAATATTGCCCGAGTAGCTGAGCTTATTGTCACTGCCCGCCGATGCCGTAGTATCCGTTTCCGGTTTACGCTTTTCAGGTGCTTCAAACACCTCACTGTTGTCGCCGATGGCACCACGTGCTGGCTCATTAACCTCACTCGCACCAACACGAGCAAGATGGATATCCCCTTCCGCCACACCGTTACGAATGATCTCGTCACGTACGGTAACTTCGCCTTGCGTATTCCAAGTCAGTGAGACTTTATTGTTTTCAGCCTTTTGTACCCAATTTCCATTGGCATCTTGAGTATGTTTGCGCCCTGTTGTATCTACCGCTACATCAGAGTTGCGAACAGACACATCCACACGAAGACCATTGGCATCCATGGCATTGATAAATTGATGGCCAAAGCCTTTCTGCTTGTCATCACTCACTAAAGAGCAACCGACAATACTGATATGGTCAGGCTTGTTGCTGATGTTTTCCGCTTGGCCGAATGCCTGCTGGAACTTGGCCAATTTCACTGCAAGTTCATCGGCACTGTAGCCACTTAAGCGAGTGTTGTTATGTTCTGAATCATCACGCCCATGGCCAACCAATTGCCAGCGTAGCTTTCCATCCAATTTCGATGGGTCACCATACACCACGCGATAATTCCCTTCAGAATCTAGCTGAACGACCACACTGTTTTCAGGATGCTTGCCAGCTAGATTTGCCGCCGCTTTTGCAACTACTGAATCGTTTTCCATTTGAACAATCACTTGGCCGTCAAAGCGCGTTTCACCGCCGTCCGCTGTCGATGTGACGACAACACGTTCCCAACCGTCCACGTCTTGGTTATGAAGTGCGTTGTTTGTGCTACTTAAACTTTCTTTGAAGGTAATCTTCGGTTTATTAGCAACATCATCGTAGACAACACGCAGACTCACATCATCTTGCTCGATAGTGAACTGGTTCGAGTCGCTGACTTTAAGCGCAGGGAGATCAAGACGGTGCGTGATACCCGGAACAAAACCTTCAATTCCTTTGTGCGATTGCAAATGCGCTTTACCATAAATAGCGACAAACTTTTCACCATCAGGCAAGTTTTGTAATATTTCCACTGCAATATTGTTCGCGGCACCAGCACGGTACATCAAACCGTGTTCTGTCCCTTGAACATTTGGACGTGCAGAACTGTTTGCATCCAACGCAACAACACGCATGCCATTGGCACGTGCATTTTCAAACAGAGTGACATAGAGATGCTTAGTTTTCAGCATTGCGCTTAACTCACTCGACATCACACCAGTAGCAAGGTAGCTATCAATCAGCGGCTGCGCGAGATCCGAGCGTAAGTGCTCAAGACCAATCACACTAATACCCTGTTTTTTCAGTGCATCCATCTGTTCATTGACAAAGCGTAAGCCATTAACATCACTGCCATGTACTTCACCAATTAATAAACCTTTGCGCTCATCCAGAAGAACAGAAAGCTGCTCCTCTATACTATTTTTTTCTGCAAGTTTATTGCTTACCTCATCATACCCAACACCAGAGTAACGACTATCCCAAGCGTCAACGTCCGTCTCATGGCTACTGCGGTAGATACCTTCAATTTGATCCATACGGTCTAAATTAAGTTGAGCCAGATAGCTTTGATCAGCGAATTTCTTCAGCAGTATCATTTCAGCTGAATCGCCAGAAACGGGATCCGCTTTCTTCGCCGCTTCTTTCAAAAAGTAGAACGCCATTTGTACCGATTCAACACCCGTCAAATCCTGAAGCTCTTGATAGCTATAACCAAGATGAACAGTTTGGGTTGCCTCATCTAAGAGCGCTTTACTCAGTAGACCATTCGACTGAGACGTTTCTAGCCACTGTTTGAAATCAGCGTAATGTTCACCTAGGTCAACGTGGTACTTCGCATCAAAGGCAAGGTCACTTGGCGTTTCGCCTTTGTAGCCTTGCTTCGGCGCCAAGTATGGGTCTTCATTGGCCCAACGAACCATCATATCCGTCAAACCAGCATGTTTGCCGTTGGCTTCTTCAATCGCGACCATAAAGATACGAGCGGCAAGCTCTGGTCTTGTTTGTGCGATTGCATCAATACCCGCTTGGGCAACTTGCATCTTGCCGATAAACAACGCACTGGTGACCTGCTCTTTCAACTGTGTCAGAGCTTGATTACGCCCAGAGGTTGGATGTTCAGCTAAGTACGCAATGATCTTATTGTTAAGCTTAAAGCTTTCTAATACCAGCTCACGGTCAACAGCCCTATGAACCAAATCAACCTGCTCTAAGATGGCTTGATAAGAAGGACCGATTCGCTTGCCAAACACATTCGCACTTTTTACTAATTCTTCTCTGGTGAATACCTTCGAAAAATCTAGTGGCTGCATCACTGCATTTTCTGTTACTTCTGACTGCGTAGTGCTTACGTTTGTCTCAATTTCACCGCTAAGCTTTCTAATCACATCTTCCCTTGCATTTAGGAATTCATGAGACAATTTACGCTCTGGTGTAAAAAGTGGGTCATCAAGGCCAGCATTCCACTTATCATTGAGTGATGCTCGGTAACTGACATTAATCGCTACCTGCTGGAAATTAGAAAACTCCTGCGGATCACGAATCACCACCGCACCTTGCTCATTCACATTGAAATACGTTTGGATAGAGCCCTTTCCTTCGCCTAAACCATCTTCCATGAAGAAGCTTTTGGGTACAAAGAAAGTCGCAGGGAAATTGTCCGCCATTACCGCATAAGGGTTTGCGTCGTCTGCACCATGATGCACCATCTCTAGGCCATCGGTTCTACCCAAGCTGGTATTGATAACATCTTTCAGAGTTTTTAAGCGATCGCTCACAACACCAAGGCTCGCCCCATCTTTTTTGTTATAAAGCTCTTCACTGCTGTATAGCTCTTGATACTTAGGCGTTAAGTCTTCGTAAGTAACAGACTCTTTCCACTGTTCCCAAGTTAATGGTTGCTTGACCTTATCTTGCGGCCCTAGCTCTGCGTAGGAATACATCACGGTCAACAAATCATAGTCTGCTGTCATCGGCTGTTTAGATACAGGATCACCAATCACTTTGAACGGCGCTAGCTCGCCATCTTTCATGTAATGAACCTGCCACAGATCTTTGCTCTCAACAGTCACTTTATTCAGGAAGAAAGTGACTGTTTGATCACCATTGATTGCGGTTGTTTTGTACATACCGCTTTCTGCATCAAACTCAAGAGCTGTCAGTGACTGATATTTAGACACTAATTCATCTATTCGAACCTGATTCAGATACAAATCGGCACTTACCGCATTACCAGACTCAATGGATTGTTCAGCATAGCCGTTAAATTTATCGAGATCTCTTCTCGCAGACGCTTTGGCAAATGACTGATCTACCGGAATAAATCCAGACATTGGCCCCCAATCAGAGCTTTTCGCCTTAACGAATAAACCTTTACTGCTATAGAGCTTAGAATCAATCAGTGACTTCGACTTCTCATCAACTGGTCGAACACCGATAATGACATTTTCACGCTCAGCAACCTCCGCCAATATTTTCTGATCGATATCAGGCATACCAAGCTCGATGGTTTCTGGTTGCACGATTGGCTCGAGAACTAAATCTCGGGATTGATAATTCTTATGGGATGAGTCTGTATTTACCCCCAGCTCTGTATCAGAAGCTACCGCTTTATCTACAGACGAATCATTTAATAACAATTCTGTATTCCGAAGATTTTGCTTCTTAGCCACGATTTCTAACTGGGCCTCTTGTAACGCTTGACCAAAGTTGAAAAGCTCTGTCGGCGTCCAAACACCAAACTTAGGCAGCCATGTGTGGCCAATGAGTTTATCTGCCCCACCCGCTTTCAACACTTTAGCGACCGTGCTAGAGCAGTTTTTGGTGAGCAGTTGATAACGCGCATCCGGGTCGTTACTGAGGCGATTCCACTCTGCCTGCATTGCCGCAGTATCAAGCCCTTCTAAGTTAATGCGGAATACACGGCCTTGATCCGCTTCGCTTGCTTTGAACGCTTCAATCCCCTCTAGCGCTCTTTCCGCAAATTGACGAACCACATTAGCAATGCGTTTCTCAACCAGCTCGGCATTGCCACTTATTTGAGCCTGATGTCTTAGCTCTTCAGCAAAACGGTTTGCTACGTCCATCATGTCGTAGCTGGTATCATTCCATTGTTCAACGAATGGTTGGAATACATGTGTTGGAATGCCTGTCGTTTCAAGTATATCCGGGTTGCCCAATAGCACACTCGCATAACCTTCGGAAGCGTCTTTGTACGAAGCATCAATACCTTTCGCGGCGTTGAGTTTTTCGACAAAGCGTTTTAGCTTGGTTTCACCATCATTCAAACCGAAGCCGTCGTTTTCTTCTGACTGTATATCAAACGCTAGAGATTCACCCTGCGCGGCTGGCTGACTGAAATCTTTCCAACGCAGCTTAAGATCTGGCTGATCTTTTGTCGCCACATTGAAGATATTGCGGATATTGGATGATTTGCTACCTAGTGGCCACCAACTCACATAATTCTGCTTGTTGAAATCAGCCACGGCTTGACCTTCAAGCTGCGTGCGCCCTTGGCCAATTTGCAATGCGGCGTGACCTAGTGTGCTGTGATCACTCGGCTTCCAGATGTACATGGTCGCGCTCACTGGCGACATGTGCTGTTCAATCGCTTGGTGTACTTTGTTTAACCCAGCGATATCAATACCTTTACCATCTTTTGCAAGATCGTTTGCAGAAAACCCTGCGAAGATCGTATCGGCAACAGCTTGACCATATTCATGACTTACGGCTGCTTTTACTTTTTCAAGCACAGCTTCGCTGCCACCTAGCTGATCGATATTAGTAATATTTCCTTTGCCCTTAGTAACGAAGTTGCTATTACCATCAAGATACAAATGCTTACTCTCTTTCAAGTTGGCATTTTCAAGCTGGTCATATAATCGGCTAAAGCTGTCTTGCGCTTTGATATTTTGTTCTGATACCGCCAGAGTAGAGACTTCCTCTAAACGTGTATTCACCTGATTTAACAGTGAATTCATTGCTTCAACGCGGCCAGAATCTGGGTGACCAAGTACATAACCTTCAATCTGTTTACGTAGGTTAACCAGCTTTTCCATTGACTCCTGTTCGTAGTCTGCATGTTCAAGCGTGCTCAAATGATACTCAGCCAGAGCATCAATCACTTGTTGGTAACTTTCACCACGGATCTTCCCTGTAACACTGGCAGCATCGAGTAATTCGGTGACAGACATCAATTCTGCTTTGGTGTTGTACTTCCAAGCGCCCTCTTCTTCTTGTGCCAAAACACGCGTGCGACCCTCATGATGTGAGATAACCTTGTTATCCACCAAAAAGAGCTCATCGGGCATTTGTTCAAAATTATCGAAGTTGGCTAAAATGAAACGCTCAATGGCTTTTTGTTGAGCCGCATCTTCTGGATCATCAAGAATAATGGTCTTGCTATTGTCATCTGTGCCAGGCCAAGCACGCACTTCTAAGCCTTCATCCCCTTCTTGCACTAATAGATTTCGTTCGGCACGGAGTGAGTAGAATGGCAGAGAATCACGTAACATGTTGTCGATGGCGTTACCACCCAATGCTATATCACTGGATGCCTCACCAAGACCTTCAAGATTCACCCCAGAAATGCGAATCTCTTTTCGAACCACATCCTGAGACGCAGTGGTTGGCACAACAATGCTGTCGCCGTTTGTCTCTGTGAACATCGAAGTGACAGAACTACCCGTATTTTTCGCTCGAATTCCTGCGTTAATTTGCAGACGGTTGACTGCATTGGTCGCACCTTCTAAGGCTTCTAGCTCTTGCTCGCTCAAGCCTTCGCTAAAGCGGCCATCAGCGTTTGCCTGACTGTCAGCGTTGATATGGCCCGCAGCACCAGCGGCTTCGACGCTATGTGCTTGACCCGCAAGGCCGCTGCCCGCAACACCTTGACGATCAGGGCGATCGCTTTCGTTTTGCTTAGCCCCTTTCGCATCATTCTGCACTTGGTTGGCTTTATGTTCCGCGTTCATCGCATCGCGATCACCACGCGATTGCGCATCGTTTGCGGCAGTGTGTGCGTCAGATTCGGCTTGTTTCGCGTCATTGCCTTTTGCTAAAGCATCATCTTTACGTTTTTCAGCATCAGTTCTAGCATCAGCAATGTCTTGCTCTGCACCCGCCAGGTTTTGCTCACCTTTTGCGACGCCTGCTTCAGACTTCGCAACCGCATCTTTCACTTTATTTTGATTGTCCGCGTGCGTCTGTTTCGCGGCAGCAATCTGCTCACGAGAAACCTGTGTTGCATTGTCCAATTGGCTTTGAACACCATCAAGCAAGCCACCGGCAAAATTGTTGCGCCATTGGTCGCCCGACTCACCCGTATGCGTGGCTTTGTCATCGAGCACATCGAGACCTTGTGCCAGTTCGGTCAACTCAGCCGTCACGGCTTCCGACTCTTCTTTCACCGCATCGCGTTGAGCTTGGCCATTATTTTCCAAGGCTTGTTGGTCGGTAGATTCCAACTGGCTTTGCGAACCTGCGACAGCATCGAGCTGTTTCTGCTTTTCTTGTTCTAGACGTTGGCGATCCGCTTCTGCGCGATCTTTGTCTGCTAGAGCATTCTGCGACGCTTGATTTTGCGTTGCATGCTCACTCACCGCATTAGTTTGCTGTGGCGTTTCTGATTTCGCCACTACGTTATCTAAGATATAGCCCAACCCATCATCGTGGCCTGTGCCTTTGAATTCGATACGGTTACTGCCAGCATGAGCGGTCAGTTTTAAGGTTTTTTGCTGCCAAGCAGATTCGTCACCAGACGATGAGAAAACCACTTCGCCGTTCCAGAGAACGTCAATGCCTTCGTTATTAGAAATGCCTGCACGTTTTGCAAAATCAAAGCTCACAGCAATGACCTCGCCTTCCGTCAGGTTCTGAATATCCTGGTAGATAGTCGTGCTTTGATCTGTTGCCAATTCAGACACATTGTCACCGTGCCCATCCCGCTCCAAACCATATGAACTTGCAGAAACATAAGCTTCGACACCATGCGTAGAACTCCAACCGAAATCACTCTGCTCAAAATCGCCATTAACAATGAGATTTGGCCCTTGAACTTGGTCCGAAGAATCGTCAACGTTGAGCGCATTTTGCATTTGATTGAGATCAGGTGCGTCTACCTTGGTCACACTACCTGTTAGGCTATCACCCAAGTCCGAGCCCACTTCTTCAATCGCCTCCATTTGGAAGCCATCCAGCTTGGTAATTTCAGGTGTCGCAATCGCACCACGGCCTTTATGCGTGCCGGATGATGATGCTTCATCGCCTTGCACTAAGTAGTTGATTGCTTGGCTACCACCGACACCAAGTACGGTTTGCTTGATGTTATCAAACAGGGCGGAGAGCTTGTTGCTGCTGGTGTTGCTCGACGCGACCGCCAAACTGTAGAAATCACCATTACCGATTTTGATCACCACGTTGTTTTGAGCGTAAGAAGCATTAACCCCTAAACCATCACCAACATGAATATTAGCGTTGGCTTTACCTTTCATGACCGCGACGTTCAAACCATCGCCGATTTTGGTATTGACGTTGTATTGGCCCCAAGCAACATTGACCGAAATACCGTCACCAACCACAGTGTTAATATTGGCATCACCATAAGCGGCGGTGACGTTTAGGCCATCTCCCACTCGAGTCGTTACGTTCGCTTTGCCTTTCGCGGCGGTCACCTGCATACCATCACCGACTTTGGTGACGATGTTGCCCTTACTCCAAAGTGCGTTAAAGCTATCGCCATCACCCACTTGAGTCACGATGTTGGCTTCACCTTTGGCTAGCACAACATTTCGGCCATTACCCACTTTGGTGATAACGTTGGCTTTGCCCCAAGCACCGGTATAATCATCACCATCACCCACATGGGTAATGATATTGGCTTGACCTTGCACGACAGAGACTTCTTGACCATCGCCCACTTTGCTGATGACGTTGGCTTCACCTTTGGCAAAGTTATAGCGATCACCGTCGCCCACTTGGGTAAACACGTTTGCTTGACCCCAAGCCACGTTAACACCCAAACCATCACCGACTTTGGTAATGATGTTTGCCTTGCCCTTGGCAATACCAATGGTCGTGCCATCTCCGACATGAGTCATCACGTTGCCGATATCGGAAATCAACAACCCTACCGTGGTGCCTTCGCCCACTTTGGTGAGGATATTGCCTTTACCAGCCAATACCGCTGCAGTGGTTGCATCACCAACATGAGTCACGACGTTGGCTTTTGCTGCCGCCACAACCCCCATGAAATCATCACCCACTTTGGTGACAATATTGGCTTCGCCCAGTGCTAACACGCCCGTTAGACCATCGCCGACATGCGTCATGATGTTCGCTTTACCGAACATCGCCGCCAGCGTTGTGCCGTTACCGACCTTAGTCATCACGTTCACTTCGCCTGCGAATATTCCTAGGCTGGTTCCATCACCGACATGGGTATAGATGTTTGCTTTACCGACCATCAGCGCAGCGGTGAGATCATCGCCCACTTTGGTCATGATGTTGGCTTGGCCAATCATCGCCGCAAACGTGCTGCCACTGCCTACGTGAGTGAAGATATTGGCGTTACCAACCATCGCCGCGAGTGTGGTTCCATTACCCACTTTTGTCGCAACGTTACCTTTGGCTAACATAAGCGCCACCGACATGCCATCACCAATGTGAGTGAAGACGTTGGCTTCTGCCACCATTAACGCAAGAGCATCACCGTTACCCACTTTGGTAAAGACGTTACCCAAGCCGCCCATAAGCGCCCAAGCATTGCCTTCTCCCACATGGGTAAAGATATTGCCTGCACCAATCATGGCCGCAATGGAGGTTCCATCGCCCACTTTGGTGAAGATGTTGCCTACTGCGCCCATCACTCCAAGAGTTTGACCGTCACCAAAATGCGTCAGCACGTTACCAACACCAAGCATAATGCCGGTTGTATCGCCATTACCCACTTTGGTAAGGATGTTCGCACCGCCGACCATAACGCCAGTTGTTGTGCCATTGCCCACATGCGTCAACACGTTTGCGCCACCGCCCATTACAGCAAGGGTGTTGCCTTTGCCTTTTTTGGTGAGAATGTTTGCGCCGCCGAGTGCCACCGCCGTGGTATTCGATAATTGATCATCACTGCTGATATGGGTAATCACGTTCGCACCACCCAGCATGCCCGCCGTGAGTTCACCATCACCCATTTTGGTCAATACGTTTGCGCCACCAGCCAGTACCGAAGCCACATCGCCTTGACCGACTTGTGTCATGACATTGAAACCGCCAGCCGCTAGCCATAGTGCATCACCACTACCGATTTGCGTGTGCGTGTTATAGCCGCCCAGTAGAGTAACTCGACTATTGCCTTGGCCTTTCTGTACCGAGATGTTGCCGTAAGCCAATAAGTGAGCCAGATAGTCGCCGTTACCAACACGAACCAGCACGTTCAACGCACCACCCGCGTAAACATCCATCTTGCCTTGCTGACTTTGGTGCACTAATACGTTTGCCAAACCTGCGCCGCGGAAGGTGAGATCCCCTTCTTCGCCATTTTTGACAATCACGTTAGCCGCGCCAGCACCGTTAAATTCAGTGTTACCAAACTGAGAGCTATGCAGGATCACGTTGGCAAGACCGCCACCGTTAAAGTAAACATGACCGCGTGTTACGTTGGATTTAATAACGTTACCGCCACCGACACCATTGAAATGAATATCGCCAGAGCTTTCGCCGCTATCGCTTACGGGTTTGAATAAGGTTTGATCCGTGTATTCGTCGATATCAGCCACTGTTTCGCTGGTACTTCTTACCGCGTTAACGCTGTAATGCAAGTCGCTGAGCGAGTAGCCCCCTTTACCCATTGGGTTATACCCAGTTGCAGACGAAATATCTTGGTTGGCTATATTGGCAGTGTGATCACCTTCTTTATACCAAGAGCGAGCTTGATATTTCAGCGCGCCAGTCTCGGCATCGTTAGCCAGTTCAACCACAACGATTTTCGTGTGTTGTCCCAGCATCTTAGCGTAAACATAAGTGTTGGGTTTGCGGTTTGATTTCACCGCTTTGACATCAACCTTAGTGCCATCAGCATAAATCGCGTGACCACCCATTTTTGCATCCGACAATGACACATCTTTCGCATCAATCACCGCACCATTGGCGTAAGTCACCCACTCATATTCAGTCAAGCTTTTCTCAACCGCATGAACAGTCACTGATTGCTGATGTTCAATGGCAATATTAGAAAGGGTGTAACCACCGTTGACTGGATTGGACTCAAAGCCACCTGAAAAAGAAACATCGGAATGAGCAAGATCGGTTAAGTGATTACCCTGCTTGAACCACGCCTCTGAGTAGTACTTGAGTTTGCCGGATTCGGCATCGTTATAGAGACGGATTTTGTTGATTTTGGTGTAATTACCATCTGCAATAGCAAACAAATAGGTATTGGGCTCTCGCTCTGATTTTACGGCGTTAACCGCATGGAACTTGTTGCCGTTATCAATCGATAAACCGTGCATCTGTGCGGCAGTGAGAACGATCTCATCCGCTTTGGCATATTCCATACCTTGAGCATCAAAGTCGCCGCCACTACCTTTACGAGTAATGGTGTTATAAGCACCGCCGCCCGAGAAGTGAATATCACCATGTGCCACATCAGAGTAAAGGCTGTTGTAACCACCCACACCTTCGAAGCGAATATTACCGCGTGTTTCGGTATACACATCGTCCGCATTGTGCGTACGCTCAATTCGGTTGGATGCCCCGGCACCCTCTAGGGTAATATCCCCAACCTTGCCTTTGCGAACCAAATGGTTATCCGCACCAGCTCCACTAAAGTGCAGGTTACCGCTTTCAACACGTGAGCTAATACTGTTAGCAACCCCCGCGCCGACAAAACGCACATCACCTTGAGATCCTTGATACTGGTTAAACCAAGTACGATCGATTTTATTGCCCGCACCTGCACCTTCGAAACTCAAGTTTCCATGATTGGTTTCATGCCAGATAGCGTTGTAGCCACCAGCACCTTGGAAAGAAACATGGCCTGATAACCCTTGGCGCTTAATGTGGTTGTAAGCCGCAGCACCCGCGTAGCTGATGTTGCCATGCTGGCCGTCATGACCAATGTCGACACCACCAGCAGCACCTGAAAATGAGAGATTACCGTCTCCGTTTTTCTTGATATCAGCATAACCCGCAGCGCCTCGAACGCTCAGGTTCCCCGTTGTATCCTCAACTTTTAGATAGCCGGCCCCCGCCGATACCGTATCGTTACCTGAACCGGTATATACCGTGGCTCCGATCGACCCCAGATGAATATGATCATCTCCGCCATAAGCATGAATTTCGCCGCCAAAACCGATGGCAACAATGTCGTTATTTCCATCGTCGGCGGAATAATTTCCGGTGAAGAAGTATTCGACACTTCTCCAAAATGGTTTTCCCATAGACTGTGGCTCTTATTATTATTTAAATAGAAAACCACTGTACCTTACGGATACAGCGGTCGTTTTGCGTGTCGATTTTGCCGCGGACAGTACACACTTTTTGCCCTTTCCACGGCAAAAAAACACGCTGTCGTAAGTCATTGACGATTTGACGTCCGTGACCAAAAGGAGCAAGCATTTCAGGAATGTAGATATGATCACCAGAGCGCCAGTCAGCAGCTTCGATTTCTCGTTCACCGGACAATAGCAACTCTCTCACTTGCTCAGACAAAAACGCCCAATTACAAAATGCAATTGGACGTCCTTGTTCATCTTCGTAATAGCAAAACTGATTTAACTCAAATGATGGCATAATCCGTTGCTGCCATTCACTGATAAGATACCGCTGATGCAGAGGAGAATATTGGCTGAGCAGAAGAATCCCACCCATCATTTTCTGCATCATTGCACGATCCAGTTTCGCCGCGTGATGTTGAATCAACATACGCTAAGCCACCTTTTATTTTTTCGTGCGTGTCACGCGTTTTTTAGCAGGCTCAATACCACTCTCGTTCTCTTGAGGTGCTTCACTCGGTGATGCTAGAAAACCTGCGGCAATTAATTTTTCTAACTCTTCGTTCATACGAGGATCTTCAAGCATATTCTTAACCATCGAAACCATATACATAAAACCAGAAGCAGGCATATGAATCACTTCTTTTAGCTCTAAGTCCGTATCACTTTCCGCCATAATACCGTTTGCCATGTTGGATTGATTCTGTCCAACAAAATAGAGAGAAAAAACACCTTTATTATAATTAACACTCGATACAGTTTGAACGAATTTCTCAGACATAAATAACTCACCTCATAATTTAAAAAGAAAATAAAAAAAGATTAAAGCCACTTATAAAAAAGTAGCGATAACCCAAAAATGATTTTTAATGTTATACAGCATTTCAATGGCATGCAACCATACAATAACGCTAAGTCATGAATAAATTAACAAAACCAAAATATTACCGAATACAAGCAACTGATAATTAAAACCTTTAAAAACCGCAATTAACTAATCAGACCAGATAATATTTGAGCATCTATTGATATTAATGATATGATCCGCCCCCTTTCTTTTTCTGGCCCTTGAAGAATCAAATATATGACTGATTTAAATGAAAAAAAAGCCATGCTACATTGCTTATCAGTCTACTTACCGCTGATCGGAATTCGTGAGATAAAATTAGATATCTCTAATGAAACGCCATCCCCGTCTCCTATACACATCAAAAAAAGCACTGGACAATGCGTTGCGTTATCTCACAAGTGGCAATATTCTTACATTTCTGCTTTTACCTGATGGTGCAGACCCAGCTATCTCCCTCAGCATCCATGGTAAAGCGGCCTTTG
>NZ_NDIM01000213.1:0-2292 GCF_002241375.1 Vibrio sp. V19_P1S1T109
GTTTTGGATGACATTGTCCATTAAAAAGAAAGGTTGTTTGTTATTGGTCATAGTACATCTCACAAAAAAATCAAAATAAAAACAAAGCAGCAGTACATAGAGTAAGCGAAATAAAAAACTCCCGAGTTAAAGCGGGAGTACAACATAAAGTCAGAAGCTCAGCGTTGATGAACATCAAGCACTCTCGGGGGAGAGTGCTTGATCATTAAGCCGTTGCTTGTTGTAATTTCGCTTGGCGCATTTTTTTCAGAGTGATACAAACAACACCTGTCACTACAGCACCGGTTGCCATGCAAAGCAAAGCTAGCAAAGGCTTATTCATGGCACCGAGCAATGCTACTACAGGACCGCCGTGGGCAACACTGTTTGTAATGCCAAAAGTGAACGCCATAACCGCTGCAACCATCGACCCCAAGATGTTTGCTGGAATGACTGACATCGGATCTTGCGCGGCAAATGGAATCGCCCCTTCAGAGATACCAACCAAGCCCATTGCACCGGAAGCTTTCCCTGCTTCAATTTCAGAGGCTTCAAACAAGTTCAGTTTACGGCCCAGAACGGTCGCTAAAGCCATACCGAGTGGCGCGACTGGAATGGCACACGCCATTGCACCCATAAATTGAGTTTGACCGCTGGCAATCATACCAACAGAGAAAAGGAATGCCACTTTGTTAAATGGGCCACCCATATCAAAGCCAGCCATGCCGCCGAGCACAATACCGAGCAGTATCACGTTACCTGAGCTCATGCTCGTAAGTAGTGCGGTTAAGCCGTCCATCAAGCTTGCAATCGGCGCGCCGATAACAAAAATAAAGAGCCCAGAGATAAAGAGTGAGCCTGCGATGGGGGCAATCATGATTGGCACAAGTGGTTGAATAAACTTGTGAAAATGGATGCTTGTTAACCATTTGATGAAATAACCGACTAAAAGGCCAGCAATAATGGCACCGATAAAACCTGTACCGGCATCTGCGCCGTAGAATGACCCGTTGTTAGCGATCCAACCACCAATTAAGCCAGGAGTCAGAGCGGGGCGATCGGCGATCGCATACGCGATGTAACCTGCAAGAATGGGGATCATCAACGTAAAAGCCACCACACCGACGTTCAGCACTTGGTTCCACATGCTGCCGTCAGGAATGGCCATACCAGCTTCGGTTGGCTCGCCGCCAATAGCGAGTGCTAAAGCAATCAACAAACCGCCAGTAACAACGAATGGGATCATATGCGATACACCATTCATCAAATAGCGGTATAAATCGGAGCGAGCTTGCGCCGCTTTGCCTTTTCCATCTAAAGCCTTGGTACTGACATCGGCTTGATATTTTGGTGCGCTGAGGGCTTTTTCAATCAACCCTTTTGCATCACGAATCGGCGCTTTAACGCCCGTTTCAATCAGTTTTTTACCCGCAAAGCGCACCATGTCAACTTGCTTGTCACAAGCCACGATGATCGCATCAGCTTTAGCTATATCTTCATCCGTTGGGCTATTTTTCACCCCAATCGAACCGTTGGTTTCGACTTTAATTTGATAACCCATCGCGGCGGCCCCTTTTTCCAGCGCTTCAGCGGCAAGATAAGTGTGTGCAACACCGGCTGGGCAGCCCGTTACGCCAATCAAAAAGCCTTTATTGGCTTCAACATCGGTTGTTTTTTCGGTTTTTTGTAGCAACAAATCTAGCGCTGCTTGCTCTGTTTTTGCGTCTAAGAAACGTTGGATGAACCCTTCTTCAATAAGCTTGGAAGAGAGCTCTGCCAGCACTTCAATATGATGATTTGAACCACCATCAGGCGAGGCTATCATGAAAAATAATTTAGAAGGCAAGCCATCTTCCGCGCCATATTCGATACCGCTTTTGCTGATGCCTATCACAACTGCAGGCGAGATAACGGCGGAACTTTTGGCATGAGGCAGCGCGACACCATCTTCAAATCCAGTGTTACCAAGCTCTTCACGAGCATAGATATCGGCTAAAAACTGCGATTTATCGCTGATGCGTCCTTGTTCTAACAGTACATCGACCAGCTCTGAGAAAACGCCATCTTTTGATGTTGCTTTCAAATCAAGCCGGATCAAGTTCTCATTAATGAGTTGAGTGATCATGTTTCGTCCCCTATATGGTTTTTATCCCCTTCGCACTTAGAGCTGAGCCATGTTGGCTGCAACTTCAAACTGTTTGGGGATATTGTTATTGCGCACCGCGCTTTTTGTTGGAGATATTGTGAGCGCCTCGGGTGAACAGTGGTAGTGTACGAAACTGGCATTTACTGGATTATTGTAACCTGTGGCTG
>NZ_NDIM01000262.1:0-2285 GCF_002241375.1 Vibrio sp. V19_P1S1T109
CTCTCTTGCAGAGATTATTTTTCTCAGTATAACGTTGAGGGTTATAAATAATAGCTGCACAGGTAAATTTTAAGAGACCGTTTGATTTTAGATACTGGTAGGCTTCTCCTCGGCTTTGAGGATGAGCTAATGCTCTTGCGGCGTGATCAATAATGATAGTTCGCTGCGGCGCTGAAAAAATAGACCAATGGTTAAGGCCAATCTGGGAAAGTGTGTTGTTCACTTTGGGTGTAAAAGGCCCATATCTGTTGGCTTGTGCAAAATAGAGATCAATATTTTCCCCTTTCAACTGAGTTTCAATCACCAATAAATCAGCCCATGTGTCTGACCAAGTGGGTCTCAATAATGCACTTTCCAAGTAGGCCTTTTTTGCATTGAGCAAGCGGCTCTCTTTATCTACATCATCGCCCAAATAGGCTTCCCACTCATACACCTTACCCAGTAAATTGTGGTAATGAGGATGGTCTCTGTGGTGTTGTAGGGCCTTTAGTATCATGAGTTTTGTCTCATTCACTTGCTCTAAAGTTACACCATCACTGTGTTTTGTCCAGTAGTCGATATTTCTTTCTGTTGCTAGCGCGTAAATGGACGCCGTCAAAAAATGAAATGCAAAATAGAGAGTAACGAGTGCAGTTAGCCCAATGCTCAAACGCAAAGCATGGGCTAAAAAAGGGTGATTCACGACCTTCATGGTTATTTTTCTGGGCCGTAATAGGATTGATATTGATGATAACCGCTATAATTAGAGGCTTTTTTGGTGTTCAGTTTGTTCAATATGACGCCATCAATTCTCGCTCCTTGCTGCGTTAAGCGTCCGACCACATCTCTAGCCACTTTAGTACGTGTGTGTGGAGCATTGATCACGAGTATGGTCGAGTCCACGTACTGCGACAGCATAAATGCATCACTAACGGCTAAACACGGAGGTGTATCAATCACAATTCTGCTATAGCGTGTCTTTAGCTCTTCGAGTAGTGAGGCAAACTTAGGCGAGGAGATAAGTTCAAGAGGATTGTCTGTCACGACTCCTGCTGCCAAAACATCAAGCCCTGATTCTTCATCGGTATAGAGACACTCTTCTATGGTATGCGTACCTATGAGCAAGTTGCTCATTCCTGGCTGTGAACCAGAGATGCCAAAACGGTGTGCAACCGATGGTTTTCTCAAATCGCAGTCAATCAGTAGTGTTTTTTCCATTTGTGCCAGTGAAAAAGCCAAATTGATACTCGAGGTTGTTTTTCCTTCCTCTGGTAGTGAAGAAGTAACCATTACAACATGATGATCTTTGTTGGTGTTGGCAAGTAAATAACCAGTCCGAACGGTTCTAATCGCTTCTGTTAGCTCTCGGTGTTTCGAATCAAAATAGGTTTTGAGCGTCAGGGGACCTCGAGTTTTAATTGCCGGTATAATACCGAGTAAGCTTAGTGATAACTGTTTTTCGACCTGTTTTACATCAAGGAATGTATCGTTTACCGCATCAGCAATAAAAGCAACAACACACGCCAAACCAAACGAAGCGACAAACGCTAACAATACAATCAGTTTACGATTCGGTTTACTTGGGGCGAGGGGCGGATTGGCAAAATCGGTAAAACGAGCAATCGTAGCATTAAAGTCGCTCGATGCACTGGTCTCTTTTTGACGACTTAAAAAGAGATCAAACAGCTCTCGGTTTGTTTGGACTTCACGCTTTAGCTCTGAATATCTTGCATTTTTTACGGAGAGGCTTTGAAACTCTGATTTGCGTTTCTCAAGTTCCCGGTGCAAAGAACTCTCTGCTTGCTTAGCAGCCTGTAACTCATTGTTGATCCCGTTTAGTAGCTGTTTTAGTTCGGAATTTAAATTACGTTTAACAGAGGCTAGTTCGGCTTGTGCTGCTTTGAGTTTTGGGTGTTTATCTCCATAGCGTTTTGATAGTTCCGAGACTTTCTTTTCAGCTTGCACTTCAGCCAATTTGACATCTCGTATCGTCGGGTGGTTAGAGATCTCTGGGATAGATGCAAGGGCAGAGAGGTCACCATCTTGACGGCTGTACGTTTGAGCGACCAAATAAAGAGTCTCAGCTGCAACGCGTCTGTCTCTCGTTTTATTCAATTGAGAGGTCAGTTCTTCAAGTTCTTGAGATGCTAGGCTTTCAACGCCTTGGATATCAACTAGCCCTTCAGATTTTAAAAATATTTGTAGTTGAGCTTCTGACTTTTTTAGTTGTTCGCGCAAATCACCCATGCGGTTGTTGAGCCAGCTATTCGCCTTCAGTTCAACTTGAAGTTTGTCTTCGATATGAC
>NZ_NDIM01000265.1:0-2282 GCF_002241375.1 Vibrio sp. V19_P1S1T109
CATGAAACTGAATACTGCATTTTCTTGATTTAGTCCAATAATGATAGGTTGTTCACAATAAGCTTCTGAAAATTTACACATAAACTCGATTAATGTGCCATTTCAATCGTAATAAATGCATAAATTTCCTGAGTCACTTAGTTTCCTTACTCCATCAAAACGCACAATAGCATGCGTATATTGAGCGACTTAATGGCTTGTTTTCTGTTGAAACTGCTTCACGCTGCGCTTTTGAGCACTGCGGCGGTTGGCTTGCTTATCACGCGGTTTGCGCTTCGGTTCACCGCTGGTCGGTTGGTCTGTCACTGGAAAATCGGTCAACGCCTGCAGCGGTAAAGCGCGCTGCGTTAAGCTGCGGATTGCCTCCAGAGCTTGGCTTTCACCATGGCAGACCAGCGAAATCGCCACACCACCTTGACCAGCACGCGCTGTGCGGCCAACGCGGTGAATATAAACTGGCGCACTAGGCGGTAAATCAAAATTGATCACCACTGGCAGCGCGTCAATGTGAATACCACGCGCCAGTAAATCGGTGGCCACCAGTACATCCACTTGATTCGCTTTGAAATCGGCTAACGTTTGCTCGCGAATAACTTGATCTTTTTCACCATGCAAAGCTGCCGCACGAATACCCGCTTTGAGTAATTTTTTCGCGACCGCGTCAGCACTATCACGAGCGCTAATGAACACTAATACTTGCTGCCCAGCTCGCTGCTTAATCAGAGCAATTAATGCTTGTGCTTTACTGCCCTTATTCACAAGGTAGAGCTGCTCTTCAATTTCTTCCACCACTTGATTGGCTTGATTCGCCTCTATCTTTACCGGGTTATTTAACACGGCCAATGCCACCTGTTCGAGATCGGCGGCGAGTGTGGCGGAAAACAACAACGTTTGTTTGGTTTGGGGCATAAAACTGAGCAGGCGTTGTACATCCGGCCAAAACCCCATCTCTAACAGTCTGTCAGCTTCATCTAACACCACACTGTGCATCGACTCCAATGAGATCAGTTGCTGTGTGAGTAAATCAAGCAAGCGGCCCGGTGTCGCGACGATTAAATGCGGTAATTTGGCCAACTGCGCAAGCTGCTCTTCTTGGGCCACTCCCCCGCATAAAGTGCATAAGCTAATACCCATTTTGCTTGCCACGGTACTCAGCTCTTGGCTGACTTGTTGTGCTAATTCACGGGTAGGAACAATGACAACGGATTGAATTTCAAGAGTATTAACTTCAATCTGTTGCAGTAAAGGCAAACCATAAGCTAACGTTTTACCACTGCCCGTCTGCGCGAAGGCAAGTACATCTTGCCCAGAAAGTACGGCTGGAATAGCCAATTGTTGGATTTTGGTCGCCGTGTGTCGCGACGCAGGCAGCGCTGCCATCAAAGGGGCGCTAAAGTTAAGCTTAGAAAAATTCATAAACGACTAGCAGGGTGAAAAAGGTTGCGCCGAGTCTAAAGCTATTCATTCTCCATCACAACTGTCGATACGGATCAGGACTGAATCTGGCCGCCAGTACTCAAATTCGCAGTCCATGATCTCGCCATCTTGTTTGTAATTAACTCGACAAATTTTCATTACAGATTGGCCAGCAGCCAAGTTAAGGGCTTTTGCCACATGAAGAGGTGCAGCCGTAGGGATTACTTCAAAACGAGAACGCGTGGTGATGTAACCGTATTTTTGCTGATAGAGATGCGTTAACGAAGCGGTTAAATTTTCCTCTAATATCTTTGGAAACCACTGCGCAATCAGGCAGTTTTCGACAAACAGTACCGCTCGCCCGTCAATCGAGCGCAACCGTTCAATAATATGAATGGGCGTAATTCGGTCAATATCCATCGCTCTTGCATACTCACGAGAAGCCATCACGCTGCGTACCGCAACTAGCTTAGTTTCTGCGATTCGGTGCTGCTCGCGGATCATCTGGTGGAAGTGGCAACGCGATAGCGGGTTATAATGAATTCGCGCCGGAGAGACAAACCAGCCACGCCGCTCTTCTCGGTAAATCAACCCTTCGGTTTCCAGTGAAACCAAAGCGTCTTTAATTGTAATGCGCGTTGTATTAAACAATTCACTCAATTCACGTTCAGATGGCAGTTTTTGTCTGTCGCTCAGCATCCAACTGCAAATTTGCTCACGAAGGGTGCCTTTAATGTTACCAAGTTGGGTCTTTTCTAAAGGAGCATTTGCCACTGGCAAAGGGCTGCGAAATCTCATGCGTGACCTAGTCCAATATTATACAGAGTGAATAAACGTCTTTTAGACTACTTAAGGCAGATAACAGA
>NZ_NDIM01000070.1:0-2264 GCF_002241375.1 Vibrio sp. V19_P1S1T109
TTATTCTTTCACCCCTAATAGATAATATTTTAATGGGCTGGAAGACTGAAGAACATTAGCCGCTGAACACACTCAGAATCTCGTTGTTCTCTGAGTGTAAGGAGATCGCTATGACAACCCAAACTGTATCCACGGAACCTAAAGGTGGCTTCTTTGCTAACTTTAAGTTTCCTTCCGCTTACACCATCCTTTTCATTCTAATTGCTCTTGTGGCCCTTTTAACCTGGATTGTGCCTGCCGGTCAGTATCAGCGGACCATGAATGAAGAACTGGGCAAAGAAGTGCCTATTGCGGGAACTTATCAACACGCAGAAGGTAACCCACAAGGGGTGATCGATGTGTTGATGGCACCGATTGACGGCTTTTATGACCACAACAGCTACGAAGCTGCCGCGATTGACGTGTCTCTGTTCATTTTGGTCATTGGTGGCTTTTTGGGCCTAGTGACCAAAACAGGTGCGATTGATGCGGGCATTGAACGCGTAACAGCGCGGCTTGAAGGGCGTGAAGAGTTGATGATACCCATCCTGATGGCGCTGTTTGCCGCAGGTGGTACGATTTACGGTATGGCGGAAGAATCCTTACCTTTCTACACCTTACTCGTACCTGTGATGATGGCCGCTCGTTTTGACCCACTGGTTGCCGCCGCTACCGTACTGCTTGGCGCGGGTATCGGTACGCTGGGCTCCACTATCAACCCGTTTGCCACCGTAATTGCGGCCAACGCAGCGGGCATTCCGTTTACTGATGGCATCATGTTGCGCTTAGCAATGTTAGCTGTCGGTTGGGTTATCTGTGTACTGTACGTGATGCGCTACGCGAAAATGGTGCAAGCAGATCAAAGCAAATCGATTGTGTACGACAAGTACGAAGAGAACAAAGCTCACTTCCTTGGCAACCAAAGTGGAGAGAAACTCGAATTCACCGCCACCCGCAAAGTTATTTTGACCATTTTCGCGGCCGCTTTTGGCGTGATGATTTATGGGGTATCTGTTGCTGGATGGTGGATGGCTGAGATCTCAGCGATGTTCTTGGGTGCAACCATCATTATCGGTTTAATTGCTCGTATGAGTGAAGAGGAATTCACCACCAGCTTTATTGATGGTGCACGAGACCTATTAGGCGTAGCGCTGATCATTGGTATCGCACGCGGCATTGTGGTGATCATGGACCGCGGGATGATCACCGACACTATTTTGTTCTCAGCCGAGCAAATGGTTACTGGCCTTTCATCCGTCATTTTTATTAACGTAATGTATTTACTGGAAATTCTTCTCTCTTTCCTTGTACCTTCGTCTTCTGGCCTTGCGGTATTAACCATGCCCATCATGGCTCCATTGGCTGACTTTGCAGGCGTTGGCCGCGACCTTGTCGTCACGGCTTACCAATCGGCTTCAGGGATAGTCAACCTCATCACGCCAACCTCTGCGGTAGTGATGGGCGGCTTAGCAATTGCTCGTGTACCTTATGTTCGCTGGGTGAAATGGGTCGCACCACTATTAGGCATATTGTGCGTATTCATTATGCTATCTCTCAGCCTAGGTGCGATGCTATAGCGCCAAACTGATGAACGATACGATATGTCGTAGGTGAAAACCGCGTCACACCCTCTAAAAGCCGCATGATTGCGGCTTTTTTATTGGCAGGTCGACTTAGGCTCATTGGCCGCGCAGCTACCCAGTTCTAAACATGATACGTTAGCCAAATCAGGAAATGATGGCTTTCAACGTCGTTAGATAGTCATTAGTTTTGATGGCTATTTTTTATAGCAATCGGCTGGGATAAATAACCACTTTTGGTGACTAAATAAAACGCGGCCTATATTCCTTTATCACCAAATTCAGATCGCCTGCTATTTCATCTCTTATTTTCCGTCCTCTATTACGCCCATTCAGACAAAACATCTACATTAGAAATGCCTGCGTGAGATCAAGTTTTATTAAGAAAGTTATGTTAACACAGCCCATTTCTTCGACTCATATTCAACTATATACCCTTTTCAAGTGCATATTCTTAACCAATTCGATGAATTATCGATGTGTTTTTGGTGCATAAAATTCCCAACCAAAATACCGATCCTATATGGAGTAGTGCTGCGTGAGATTTAAATTGAATGAACATCCATAAAAAAAGCAGTAATAAATATGACACTCACAATATAAACACTGCATAAACATTGTTAAAAAACTATTATTTTCGCCGAATTTCAATATAAATCATTCTGTGATGGACCTCTAAGAACATATACAGACCAAGGGTAATAT
>NZ_NDIM01000203.1:0-2258 GCF_002241375.1 Vibrio sp. V19_P1S1T109
GTGTATAAGAGACAGGGTTTGCCCTTCCTTTTTGTTGATAGTTCTTACCTGTCATTTTTAGAGTTTTCGTCTTAACAACATTACGGCAACGCTGAGAAACACCAAACTTGGTGCGACGGCACCAAACACTGGTGGAATACCATAAACAAGACTCAGTGGGCCGAAAAACTCACTGGAAATATAAAATGTAAAGCCTGCAATCACGCCTGACAAAATCCTTGCGCCCATAGTAACGCTGCGCAATGGCCCAAAAATAAACGACAGTGCCATTAGCATCATCACAGCAATAGAAAAAGGTTGAGTAATTTTACGCCACAACGCCAGATCGTACCGTGAAGCATCTTGCTCCGACGTTTTTAAATAGCTGACATAATCATACAAGCCACTCAGTGACAACTCTTCAGGCTTGACCGTGACAACCGCCAGTTTGTCTGGAGCTAATGAGGTCGTCCAACGGTATTCAGGTAATGTTTGCTTTGTTATCAATACATCATCGCGCATGTCGGTGATTTGAACATTTTTCATTACCCATTGATTGTCTTTATCGTAATCCACCTCTTCGGCAAAAAGGATGTTTTGCAAACTCTTATTGTTATCAAAGCGCCACATATTTAAGCCATAGAGTTTGTTGTCATCAATTTTACCAATAAAGATAAAATCATTCACATCGCGCGCCCACACACCGCTGCGCACTGAAACAATACTACCGCCAGAGAGAGAAAAAGCTCGCAGATCTCGCGCCATCTTCTGCGCTTGGGGTGCTCCCCATTGGCCAAGCAAGGTGACAATGATCATTAATGGCACTGCGGTTTTTAATACCGACATACCGATATTAAGCTTAGAAAACCCCGCAGCTTGCATGACAACGAGCTCAGAACTTGATGCCAACATACCTAACCCAATCAACGCACCGAGTAAGGCGGCCATAGGAAAAAACATCTCGATATCACGAGGAATGCTCAACACCACAAACAGTAAAGCTTGCAGTAAATCGTAGCTTCCTTCCCCGACTTTTCTCAATTGCTCAACATATTTGATAATGCCGGACAAACCAACAAAGGTCGCCAGCACTAGCGAGGTTGTCGCAACAATAGTACGACCGACGTATAAATCTAAAATCTTAAACACGCGTTATGCTGCCTTCTTTAGTCTTAGTTTATCTTTGAAGCGCCGCACAGGCACACTGTCCATGATATTCACTGAAATCGCCGCCAAAAGTAACGCAGCATTGATTGGCCACATACCGATCACCGTAGCAAGTGAGCCATCTTCAATGGCAGACTTGGTTGCGCTGATGGCCATAAAATAGGCCAAATAAATTAAGATTGCAGGTCCCATTTTCGCAAAGCGTCCTTGCCGAGGGTTAACAGCCGACAAAGGGACCACCAGCATGGTGAGTAACGGAATACAAATCACCAGAGAAATTCGCCATTGCAACTCAGCTTTCGCTCTTCGATCCGGGTTGGAAAGCAGATTGGATGTCGGTAACGCCTCCCAATCACGTCCTTTGGGTTTAACTTCACGCTGCCCAATTAAACCTTCGTATTCGTCAAATTTTGTGATCATATAATCAACGCGTGTTGGCACGCCTTCATAGCGAATCCCGTCATACATGGTGATCATCTGACGACCATCACTGAGCTCTTTAACATCACCAGAATTAGAGAACATCACACTCGGGAGTATCGAATCCTTTGGTGCAAGCTGCGCAACAAACACATTATGCAGTTTTTTGTTTTCAATATTTTCGATGAAAACTACTGAGGAACCATCTGGTGTGCGTTGAAATTGTCCTTTCTGTAGCAAATCAACGCTATTTTCTGCTGCAAGCTGCTCCATTAATTGTGCTTCTTTATCTTGGCTCCAAGGCGCCAACCAGAATGCGTTAAATGCTGCAGCACCTGAAGTGATCAAAGCCAAATAGAGTGCAGCACGGATCAAAAATTTATTGCCGATGCCAGTGGCATTCATCACCGTAATTTCGCTTTCTGCGTACAAACGCCCAAAAGTCAGTAAGATGCCGATATACAAACTCAAAGGCAGCATTAATAACCCCATTGCGGGCATATTTAAACTCACAATAGATAAGATCATTCGTGCTGGAATGTCACCATCGGAAGCTTCAGCCAAAACGCGAATAAATCGTTGGCTAAGAAACACGAGAAACAGTACGAAAAAGATCGCAAATTGGCTCTTGAGTGTCTCGCGGATCAAATATCTAACAATAATCACGCTGAAATTACCTATACAAAACTTGT
>NZ_NDIM01000041.1:0-2227 GCF_002241375.1 Vibrio sp. V19_P1S1T109
GAACAGGTTGATAGTAATTATTAGGAACAGTGGAAAGTCAGTTCATGTTGACTTTTAGCGATGCATAGAGTCGCGACTCTCCATATCGATGGGCTCTGCAAAAAGCATTAACTAAATGTTGCAAGTGTTAATATTGGCCATCGTAGGATAAAGGATGGGGTAGATAAGTGGCGAGTGACTAAGTTAGTCGATGCATAAAATCGTTTAAGCCGTTGTCCGTGGTTGGCTTAAGTAGTACGTGTATAAGAATACTTGGTATTTCACTTAGAAACAGCAGGCGCAAAAAAGACTACGCATAAGCGTAGCCTCTTTGATTGGTCAGCAGAACCATTATATGGCAGGGGTGATAGACAATACCCATTGTTCAGTATAAGTCCCGGCTGGAAATTCATTTTTACGCTTATGTCTAATTACAAACCCTGGCATTACTTTATTTCCTATTTGACCTTCTAGCTTGATGACAGTTTGTTCTAAACCTGCTGCATCAAAAACTTTATGATCCTGTGGTGTCTGCGATGTTAAACCAACGGTACTTAAATCTGGGCATGATGATGTCTCGCTACAGGATTTACCGTCATTTGAAAATGTGGATGACCTTTTAAGTTCAAGATCAAATTTATGATCGGGGTCAGTTGATTTTATCCTTGCATTTTCTACTAGTGAGGCGATAAATTCTTGCTTATACACAGCGTCATGAAGATTTACAAGATCAAAATCAACGGTAGACTCAGTCGGATGATTAGTGGTCGTCCATGGAATTAACAAATCGAATGCTAATTTTTCTTTTACAACATGTTGAAGGTTAAAAACGTATTCTTTGGTATCTTCTGCTGCTAGGTTCACGGTAGAAAATAGCAGTAAAGCTGGGATTAAAATAATACGAAATGTCATTACTTATACCTTTGGATAAAATGTTTATGTCGAGTCATCATCCAATCTGTGAAGGTTTATTCTGAGGGATAATGCATGTTCAGCGGCTAGTGAGCCGATAATGTCAGCAAACTAGGCCATGAGATAGGAAATTAATGTAAATTAAAATAATCATTATAAATCAGTTTGATACAACTCGATATCTGCAGCTTAATCAATCAAGATGCTCGAATAACAGTTAACTAGAGTTGCTCAATGAATACTATACCCAAACAATTTAGAGTTGCAGGCAGGCGGTAAGTGAGCGAGTGTGCATGAGCATAGATAGACTCTATGATTGGGATGAACGAACGTAGCCAGCCCCCTTGAAACTTCAAATAGGAAGGGGATATACGTTCGTTATCACAAGCTATAAGATTTGCATTCCCACTCAAGTCGGCAACTTTAATTGACCACTTGAGTGGGAATAGTATTTTATTGACTTATCATGTATTGCAAAGTTTCTTTAGCAACCTCTGCTATTATCTTATCGCTATGTTTCGCGCTTGGTTCAGATTTATGTGTATATATTGCTATTACTAACGGAGATGCTTTTTCTCGCCAAATAACAGCGACATCGCTTGCTGCACCATAGGCACCACAGGTTCCCGTTTTATCACCGACTTGCCATTGCTTAGGAACGGCAGCTCTGATTCTGTTATCTCCAGTCGTGTTACCGATTAGCCAATCATGAAATAACTCCTGATGGGAGGCCGACAGTACATTGCCAAAAGATAGCTTGCCAATGCTCGTCGCCATTGATTTAGGTGTAGAGGTGTCTCGTTCGTCTCCGGGTATTGCTGTATTGAGTTCTAGCTCCCAACGGTCTAAACGGAAATCTTCATCTCCAATGCTTTTCATAAAGGTATTCATACCTTTAGGGCCACCGATATAACGCTCTAATAAAATATTGGTAGCGCCATTATCGCTGTATTGAAGGGCAGCTTGAGCCAGTTGGCCTATGGTCATTCCTTCGGCGTGATTTTCCTCGGTAATTGGTGACCAAAACTCTAGATCACGTTCACTAAAATCGATAGAAGTGTCTAAGTTCAGCAGTTGATTTTGCGATTTTTGTAAAATAGCCGCTGCCAGAAGTGATTTAAAAGAACTGCACAAAGGAAAGCGTTCCTGCTCACGGTAACCAAAAGTAAAACTTCCATATATATCGTAAGCATAGACGCCAATACGACCTTGCCAATCACTTTCGATATCTTTGACCGATTGGGTCAGTTGAATATCCGTTTGTGCAATGGTTTGAGTTGATACGGGCAGTAAAATAACAATCGACAATAACGTCGATTTTTTGAAACTGAACATT
>NZ_NDIM01000025.1:0-2213 GCF_002241375.1 Vibrio sp. V19_P1S1T109
ATCACGATCCAATACTCTATCCGGTCCCAGCTCAGCTAAATAGATGATTTCACCACAGCCTCTTAGCCAAACCTTGGCTTGCCCATTGGGCAGTAAACCGAACACGAATTCGGTGCGATAGCAAACATTACCCAATGAACCATCTCGATTTTGGTAAAGACTTTTTCTTGCCATCAAACTTTTAACGTCTTCAGATACAGTATATTTGGTGACATAAAACTGGGTATTAATAAGTGAAACCCAATACAAGTAAAGAGCATCGGGTGGTAGCTTAATTCGCATGACCTGATCACCTCGTCGATTCATTGCGAAGGGATGTATTGGTAATCCAAAACCATCATAGTCAGGAAGTTCTTTTTTGATATTTTCAAATGCACTGATCCTCATAAACTGAGAAAATGTATGTAAAGGGGATGTCCAATCTTGCGCATCGTTCACCCCATAGGCTTGAGTAACACTGACAGGATAAAAAGTGGGCATAGAGATACTAACACTCCATGGCGTCTCCGGTATCGACCCAGCATACGATGAGCAAGCATTCAACAATGCCGTAATTAGCAAAACAGATATACTTTTCAAATACATTCTACTTTCCTTTTTCGCATGGGTAGCTGGCGCGCTTATAGCAACCTTTACTTTCATCCCAAAGCGGTTTAAGTGCAAAACTATCATCTGACGAGTGGTGAAATACGTTTAACTGCATCAACTCTTGTTTACGTTTTTCATCAAACTCACTCTCTAACTTGGCATACTGTCCTTGCTTTGCCATATCCAGTACTTTTTGATTGAAAACCTTAAAGCTGGCAGCTAAACCATTTATGGTTAGCTCTGGAAAATCTCTTACTGTGTAATAAATCGCATAAGGATCCGGAACATGCCAAATCTTGCCATCATAATCCTCAAGAGGAACACCATGAAACTCAGCTAGACCATACATTAATCTGAGGTATAAACGAGAGAGTTCACCTTCCACTTTTCGCTGTATGTAAAGGCGACCGACCACTCTTCCGCCCTCTTTTTTACCATGATTAATACACTCAATTTCTGGCTCTACATAGTCATTCTCCTGCCAACCAGTGGCTAAATCACGCTGTTTATACTCAGCCAGCTTTCTTCTCACGTATTGCTCGGCGCGATCCTTATCCCAGCGGTCAGAGAAAGAGCGGCTAACACGCTTCACCAACTTTTTTTCTAAGATCGGCAAGAGGTAATCACTCTCGTTGTAGCTCAGGCGTGAATGGTAACCGCCACCAATATCAGAATGGGCTCCTGGAAGGACAAATTCATGAAAATGCGCCATCGAATCAACAGAGTTAAGATGGTTGAGGCTAAAGTTATAGCGGCACTCAATGGTAGGATCGGCGGTTAAGTGAACAGCACGCCGAACGCGCTGAGGATCAATCCATAACCTCACATCACCATTGTCATGATGAGTTGAAAAATCAAAAGAGAGTAGGTCAACCACAGAAGCGACGGTATCAAACAGGCCTGCAAAAGTAATCTCACAGCTGGCTTTAGCCTCATCTGCTTCATCCCAATCAAACCCGTAAGCTAAGGGAATGCCGCTCTTTTGGCACGCCTTGCTAAACGTTTGAGCAAACTCGCTCTGCTCGCCATCCAACACCACATTAATAAAATGTCTTGCAGCAGCAGCTCCACGGCTAAAGCCGAACACATCAAACTGCAACTTATTAAAACCGTCAACGATATTCGACTGTGCGTTAGCAAAGGTAGACTTCAGTTCCATAATTGACGTTGAAAGCTGATCTACAGAAGTACTAACTTTAGCTGTCACACCATATTTACCTATCCCTGCCCCCTGCCCAAAAATTTCCGATTCATCAGCCGGAGCAATATTTGTACTATTCCCCGTACCAATTCCGGTCATATATTCAGAAAGAAAATAGGTTTCTTTATCGTTCGAGAATTCTTTATTTATATAGCGTTCAAACAACTTCTGTACATTAGTTAGCTCATTAGTGGCGCTGCCTGCCACTGTCTCTACTTCGCCTTCATCATTTTTAAATAAGGAGATAAAGAAATTGTCTTTTTTAGGATAATCAAAACACTCGCTCGATAAGTGAGTAGCAGGAATGTCGTTTTTAAGCCGCCCTGTTTTTCTGGAAATAATGTCGCAATCAACCTTGTATTTCATTTTCCATGTTTGATAGTAATTTTCTAACTGAGTTTTCCCCCACTGCGCACTGTAGCTA
>NZ_NDIM01000273.1:0-2211 GCF_002241375.1 Vibrio sp. V19_P1S1T109
CCCGAGTGTATTACAAGCTCGGCATTCAATCCGCTGGTTTACTATCTGGATGTAACAGGGGCTAGTGCCGATTGGCGTAGCGATGAAACGGCGAACCTTACCTCCTTTTTTTTATGACATCACGACTACGACATGATGGACATTTAATATGAGGATTGTGTGCTACGTGAAAGATGGTCGCGTCACCATCAAACTCTGTAGAGCAATAATGGAAAGGGCCGCGTATTCCAAAGCGATGGTAAAGAAGTGAAGTTGACATTAACTGGCTATTTTTGGCGATATGGTATCAGAAAAGTCATTCAGGTATCGATTTTCCGGATGAACCAACAATTCGCCATCTTGTGCCAGCGAAACCTGAAGATGAGACAGCACCTGTCCGCACGACCCCGGCTTATTTTGTTGGGGTGTATTCATACTCACGACCGAAGCACTTTCAGACAAACCATACCCTTCAAAAGCGGGAATGCCGAGCTGGCGAGCTGCGTCAATTAATTGGGGAGCCACTCGCGCCCCGCCCACGGCAACCCAGCGTAAAGGCTGCGCAAGAGCTGGGCTCTGCTTGACGACTTCAATTAATGCCAGCAATAACGCAGGCGTTAACACCAAGCTTGACGGCTGAAACTGTTGCAGTGCAAGTGCGAACGTTGCACCACAGAACTGGCTAGAACCGGTCAAGCCTACTTCGCTGCCAAAGACAACTGTCGATGTCACACCCAGAATCAAAGGAACATACACACCCGTAATATTTTCCAACAAGGTTGAGAGAGGCAGCATCACGAGGTGACGCTCAACTTGCGCGGACATTTTCTCTGCGATCGCCAGCGTGACCGCTTGCATGTTTTCGTCACTCAAACACACCCCTTTCGGCGTTCCGGTGGACCCAGACGTAAAGGTGATTTTTTGCGTCAAAGGCAACACCTGTGCTGATGGATTCGCCAAATAGACAAAAGCAGGTAGATGGCTGAGCGTTGAGAAAGGTTCACCTAGCGTTGGCCAATCACCTAAGCAAACATCAACCCCTGATTCATACAGTAAGTGTTCAACCTGTGCCTTGCTAAAGAAAGTAGGTACAGGAACGAGCACTATTTTTGCGTGCATGGCCGCAAGGTCGATGATCACCCAATCCAAACTATTTTCAGCTTTTAATGCAATACGCTGAACCTGCCACTGGCACAATGTGCGTGCTGTGGCTTCCACTTTTTCTAAGAGCTGTTGATAGCTCAGCGCTATCTTTTCTTGTTTGGCATTGTGCCCAATGAAGGCAATGCTATCTGGCTTTTGCTGCGCATGTTGATGAAGCGCCGATAAAATTCGGTTCATAGCAAAGGCCTCACGCTTGTTTTTGGTTTAAATGAAATCGGTTGAGCAACGCCAGCCCCTGCGCCAAATTTCCCGCTAAAATTCGAGGGCTGTGTTGGTAATAACTGCCCCAAATTTGGTTGGCGTTAGGAATGCAAGATGCTGACGCTTTCGCGATCAATGTCGGTTGTAAACCAAATCGACGCATCAAAGCATGCAGTGGATCCGTTGCTGTAAAAACGCACCATTCATACCCTAAATCAACCAGCTGTTGAGCGATCAAAGTAAAGTGCAGCGCCGATAAACCACGACCAAAAGAGGCCAGTTGGCCAAATTCAATCAAAGCACTTCGGGATACTCGGCAATCAAAACGCTGCGATAAAATTTCATCGGCAGGTTGGTCAAGGTATTGTTCGAGAAATAGAGGCTCTTGCTGCGCTACGCGAAAACCGCATACGGATTTCATTTCGTCATGATCAAGCAAAGCTAAATAAGCAGGCATAAAAGTAATAAGGCGTGCATCAAACGCTTGCTGATAACGCTCGCGCACAAGGTGTATGGCTTCCAACCAGCGAGGATGAGAAGGATCAATTACGGCCAATTGCAGATCAGATGCTGAGCGTATGGTTTTCATCGGCATTTCCTTTTTGCTTACTCTGTAAACAAAAATAACGGACGTAACTTAAGAATCCCTTAATAAGAGATTTTTTCTTCAACTCAATGGATGAGGAGCCGTTGAATATCCGATACCACTTAGCTCACTCGCAAATGTGTGGCCAAATCTGAAGTGAACGATTTTTCTAAATTAGCCTGTCACGGATTGGCTTAGATACGGAAAATTATCATTCTCTACTATCGCCATTTGTATTGGTTCTAACACGGAGACATCTTGCGTTTCGCTTATAATTATAA
>NZ_NDIM01000171.1:0-2191 GCF_002241375.1 Vibrio sp. V19_P1S1T109
CCATTACTATTAATAACACTTTGGTACCAATAAAAGCTTTTCTTCGGAATTCTCTTCAAATCCCTTAAGTCACTATCAGTACGGTTGACGAAAACAAAACCATAGCGTTTCTTAAACCCGCTACTAGTACTTATTAAATCGATGTATGACCACGGACAATAACCAAATAATTTTACACCATCCGAAATCGCTAGTTTGCACTGTTTTATGTGGTCTCGTAAGTAGTGTATTCGATAATCATCATTCACTTCACCCCGAGAGTCGACATCATCTAGCCCTCCAACTCCATTTTCAGTGATCAGTATGGGTAAATGATATCTATCATTTAACTCGTTAAGTAGAGTCCGTAATCCAACAGGGTCAATTTCCCATTCCCAAGGTGTTTTCTTTAAGTATGGGTTGTCTTTTCCTTGATACAGCCCAGGCCTTTTCTCATGTTTAGATTCGCCATCTGTCCCGTCAAAATTAAGAACCTTTTCACTAGCGTCCTCATTCTCGGGGCATGCAGCTACAGCCTTACTACTATAATAATTCAAGCCTATAAAGTCTGATTTGGCACTAGCAATGATTTCCATGTCACCATCTTCAATAGTAGGTGCACAATCATTTTCAACCATGTAAGCCCAAACATTTTCTCTATACTTCCCATGACAATATAGATCCATAAATAGCCAGGTATGGAAATCATTTGCCTCACGAGCAGCAAGAATGTCATCTGGATGGCAACTGTATGGGTAATTGGGTGCAATTCCAATAGCTGGACCGATTTTCGCTTCAGGCAATAATTCTCTACATAAATGAATCGCTTGAGCATGAGCTAGCATCATGTTGTGATTTAACTGATACTTCTGCTGCTCTTTAGTTTTATTGCTATTCGGGTCTAGTTCAACAAGGTATGGCAGCAAGAACATGTTGCTTTGCTCATTAATCGTCAACCAGTATTTAACCCTATCACCAAACTCAGTAAACAATGCATGACAATAACTTTTGAAATCATCGATAATTGATCTGCTACACCAACCAGCATATTTATTTTGAAGTGCTAGTGGCATGTCAAAATGAAAAATCGTTACAATAGGTTCAATGTCATTAGCAAGTAGTTCGTCAATCAAATCGTTATAAAACTTAATTCCTTCCGGATTTATATCCCCGGTTCCATCTGGAATAACTCTACTCCACGAAATCGAGAAACGATAAGCTTTCATCCCAAGTTGTTTCATTAAGGCAACATCATCCCGGAAATGATGATAATGGTCAGATGCAATGCTGGTATCGGCATAGTTCGGATTGATGTTGAGGTCAACTGTAGATAATTTTCGCCCATACAGTTCATGAGCGCCTTCTACCTGGTATGCGGCAGTTGAGGCTCCCCAGAGAAAATTCTCTGGGAAGTTTTTAGCATTTTTGTATATCAAGCTGAAACCTCTTCATTAACCATTTTTTTAGTTGCATTATCTTTCACTTTAGCATTAGCAGCAGCTTCTAACTCCTGCTCTTCTATAATTTTCGCTTTCTCTGAAACTTTGAAGAATGGATAATAAACACAAACCGAAATCAAAATGGATATTGCTTGCCAAACCACGGCTCTGATATCACCACCAGTAGATAGATAACCACTTAATAGAGGAGGAGTAGTCCAAGGAATGGCAACAACTACTTTTCCAATTAAACCGTAATACATTAAGCCGTAGGTCGCTGCTTGTAGAATTACAGGTGTTAACACGTAAGGTAGAATAACTACAGGGTTTAACATAATTGGGAAGCCAAATACTAACGGTTCATTTATATTAAATACTGTCGGAGGAGTACAGATTTTGCTAAGTGAACGGTATGTTTTACTGCGCGAACCCAACATAAGAATCACTAAACCAACAGTAGCTCCGGTACCACCTAGCCATAAATTAAAATAGAAGAAACCATAAGCTGTTACATGTGGGATTGTTTCTCCAGCAGCAAATGCCGCAGAGTTGTTAGCTAAATATCCCAATAATACAGGATAGACAATACCAGCAAAAATATTATCGCCATTAATGCCACATACCCAAATAAGTGATGTGAAAAATGTTAGGATAAGAATACCTGGAAGGGTATCCAACCCAAATACTAATGGAGATAAAATACGTTCAATTAATAAGTTAACATCGAAGTTTAGAAAAACTCGAACAAACCATAAGAATGTAATAAATACTAG
>NZ_NDIM01000161.1:0-2186 GCF_002241375.1 Vibrio sp. V19_P1S1T109
CAACTCAAACACTTCATCGTGGGTACTGATTGCGTAGTCTTTTGACCCCACTACTTTGGTTGAACCATCATCAAGCTTAAAAGTCATACGGAGTAAATGGTTGCCACCGTACTTGAACTCACCGGAAGTAACGGTTATTTGCGTAACGCGTTTCAGATCAATTTCAGTCAAACTACCACTTTCACCGCCTTGCATCGCATTGGCTTGCGTACCAATTGCATCAATCGCAGCACCATGGCGAATATACAGTGTCCCCGATTGACCAACATCTTGTAAGGCCAATGAACCCGATGTAAACCCAAATACGGCCGATTCACTATCTGAATGAAATACGTTGGTGTAAGCGGTAATGGTGCGCACACTTACCTGATCATTGCCATCAGCATACAAACCTAACTCACCGCTGGTTTTATCATGACCAAGTAACTCATGAGAGAAAACATTACTCAGCTTATCGCTGTTTTCTATCCATTCCCAACGCTGACTTAAACTCGAACTACAGGTTTGTAATTGACCCAGTGATTGTCCATCCAAACATTGATGGATGTCGTTTGCACTCACATAGCGACCTAACTGATCATAAATAAAAGATTGTGAGTTTTTGGTTTCATCACAGCTTGAGGCAGAGAGCGCGCCATTATCAGCCACATCAACGCAACGATTATTAAAGCTGCCCAATTGCAAATTCACTGGACGACCGCCAGTGAATACTGGGTGCTCCCAATCGACAGTAAAGCTAGCACTTTTGCTCACTCTGCGGCGCGTCGTATTTTCAAAACCATGGTAGGACTGATGCGCACCTACAACATAATAATGCTTATAAGCACCGTTATAAATGGGACGAATATTGACCGAAGAATCAATGGTAAATTCCGTTGTCCCCGTCGCATTAGGAGCGGCTTTATAGATCACATCCATTTTGGGTACGAAGCTCGCGTAACCAATCGGGTTAATGCGGTTGGTATCCACAGGATAAGTATTGACCCACAGCGCATCCGTAGAGCGATTCATCATCGATTCGGCAGTCGCGTATTGGCTACGATTCCATTTAAAGCTGACGTTTTGCGCGTTATTGGTGCTACGTTCAACACGATAATCGTGCGTTTTAAAGGTTAACCAACGGCTTTGGTTGTAGCTGGCATTGGCTTCTAGCTTGCCTTTCGGTCCATCAGCACTAACCTCGACACCACCACTCACTCCTAGCTGGAAGCCGGATACCTCTTTGACTTCATATTCGGCATTGAGATTTTCTCTCGGGAACGTTTTTAAGATCTGCGCTTTGTTGTTCGAAGAGTTAAATACAAATTGGTAGTCTTGGGCGATGGCATCGGTCGACCAGTCTCGGAAATAAGCATCTAATGTCGTGTAATCAGCACCCGATTGACGATAATCAAGACGGTCATTGAGATGGATCCCCGCACCCGTTGTATCATCATCTAAGCTGATACGAACAATTTTCGCGTCCGGTGTCGCAGAGCCAATGGTGCCATATTGTAATGAACGCTCTAAATTAACTCTATAGATCAAAGAGATATTCGGGTTATCGCAAAACACTCGCGTGCCTCGATCCCAAAGATGTGAGTTATTAAACGTACATTCATTATCAGTAATAGGCCGATTGACATTCAAATAAAACGCGACGTGTGGCAAAGAGTTCGTTTCCGAACCACTATTTGACACCATACTGGCCGTACTACGGCGCTGACGAGAATGGGCAATTGGGGTGGCTTCCAGTAGACGAATGTTGGCATCATTCTCGTCATCTAACGGTGTGAACAATAATTCTCCTTTGTGTTCACTGATGATCAAAAAGTCACTGGCAAACGCTAAGCCCAGTTTTTTCCTGAGCAGTGCTTTCGCCTCCGTCTTTTGCGACTCACCTTCAATCGTACTGAAATCGACAAAATAGCGCATATGTTGGTTCAGTACATCGTCACGCATCTGCATTAGTGTCGGGGGCTCAACCTCTCCTTGTAACCAATAGCTCGCATTGAAGTAATTGATTTGGCTGTCATCCTGAAGCTCACTGAACATTTCAATGGCCAAACCTTGCGGCTGATTCACGTCAGCTTGAGCGGTGTTCCATACCAAGCCTGACATAATGGCAATAGCGCTAAGTGCTTTTCTTCTGTTTATTGACATATAAACCTCGTAAGCATTTTTATTGTTATCACGGTATTTAAAAG